>DAOUPR010000110.1 GCA_030626065.1 Clostridium sp.
CCCCTGCTTGGCCTATAGAACCTACTGTTGCTGTGAATATTATTGCTATATATTCTGTAGCACCTAATTCAATACCAAAGAATTGAGCAAAGAAACAGGCAGCAAGTGCATAATATACTGCATTTCCATCCATATTTATTGTTGCACCTAGTGGAAGGACAAATGAAGTAGTTTCTTTTGAAACACCAAGTTCATCTTCACATGTTTCCATGTTGAATGGTAAAGTAGCCATTGAAGATGATGTAGATAAAGCTACAAGTTGTACAGGATACAATTTTTTAAAGAAGTCTAATGGTTTTACTTTTGATAAGAATTTAATCGCAGCACCATATACTCCAAATGTCTGTATTAGTAAAGCAATTACGTAAACTCCGAATAATTTTAATACTAAAATTAAGAGCTTAGTACCTAATGTTCCAACTGAATCAGCCATTAGAGCAAATACACCTATTGGTGCAATGTACATAACTTTCATAATTACAAAAATTAATGCATCTGTTAATCCGCCAAAGAAGTTTGTAACAGCTGCTTTTTTCTCGCCTTCTAAAGTAGAAATACCAAATCCTAAGAATAAGCAGAAAAATAATATTTGAAGCATATTACCACTAACTAAAGATTCAATAGGATTAGTAGGGATTATTCCCTTGATTGTTTCAAAAAATCCTGGTATAGCACCTTTGTCAGCGTATTCAGTAGAGAATAGAGCTTCTACTTCTGATAGAGGTACACCTAAACCAGGTTTGAATAGTTGTCCAAATATTAACCCCAATACAACTGCAAATGCTGTAGTGGTAAGATAGTAACCAAAGGTAGCGGCACCAATTTTGCCTGCTGATCTTGAATTACCAATTGAAGCAGCCCCCATAATAATTGATGAAGCAACTAGTGGAATAACAACCATTTTAATAAGTTGCATAAAGATTTCTCCTAATGGTTTGAACATTGCTGCCTTAGGCCCCATAATAATTCCTACAATAATACCGATAAACATTGAAATAATAATCCATAAGCCTAGATTTTTAGCAAATCCTTTTGATGATTTAGACAATTAAATCGCCCCCCATTTTATAATAAGTTTTTATTAGTACTCTTATAATTATAATGAATTTACAAGAAAAATCAAATAAAACTTAAAAAAACGTAATAAAAAAACATTTTTATTACCAATTTTATATCCAAACGGGTAAAAATTTGTCGAAAGTTATAATAGGGTAAAACAGAAAATTATTAAATAAATATTTTTGAGTATATTTATATTTTTTTTACAAAAATTAAATAAAAGGAGTGGTGATTATGAACAGAAAATCTTTTTGGAATAGATTTTTAGATTTATTAATGCCGTATTATGATAGTCTTCCTACTGAAGAACAGAATTCTTCTACAAGAATTGTTACAAATTATAACTATAAGAAGGAAGACTGACGTTTTATAAAACATAGAGTGCAGAGTGCTTAATTATAATATAGAGTAAAATGTACAGAGTGCTTTTTTGAAATATAGAGTGCAATTTGCAGAGTGCAGAGTGCAGTTAAAAGATTAAAAGATTAGAAGACTAAAAAACTAAAACCTAAAGATTTTAAGGCTTAGTTCTCAATGAATAATAAAATAATTATAGGATACTGTTTTTATGGTTTTTGTATATTTTTAACTGCACATTGCACTCTTGTTTCAAAGGTAGGGGATTGTTTTTTTGAATTTAGAGGACTTATATTTATTGTTATAGAATTTAGTTAATAATGATTTGTTTGAGATTAGTTAATAGTTAATGATATAAATAAGTAGATGTATATAATAATTTTTGTAATTACATTATTGGGAAGGGAGTAATTAATATGGCAAAAGTATTTTCACAAAAATATATACTTGTAGAAATCACGTCAGATGATTTACAATATATTAAAGAACTGTATAAATGGCAATGTGAAGAAAAATATAGGGAGTATTACACATGTAGACCTTTAAAAAAAATTCCTATATACGAAGACTATATTGTATTTATAAAAAATCATATAAAAAAAGGAATAAAATTTTTTGTTTTAATAAAAAAAGGACAACCTGATATTCTTTATGGTAAAATAACTTTGTTTGATTATAACGAGAGAAATTATAGTGCTGAATTTGGATATTATTTACCTGAGAAAAATAGAGGTATTGGAATTGGAAAGATAATGATTCGACAATTTATACAATTAATGTTTAATGATAATAGTTTAGAATTACATAAATTATATGCAACTACAGCTTCAGGGAACAAACCATCTGTAAAAATATTAGAGGATTTAAGCTTTAAATTAGATGGAAGACTAAGAGATCATTATTGGATAGGGGATAACATTCAAGACCAATTACATTATTCTATATTAAGAGAAGAATGGAATTAATAATGCAGTTAAGGAGAAGGGATTTAATCCTTGAAAGGATTTATAATTAAATAAAAGGTCTTCTGACCAATGGGAAGAAAATCATCAATAATTGTGCATTGTAAATTGTGCATTGTGCATTGAACTAAAAGGGGGTTTATTAGTGGAATTATATTGTAAAGTTTGTGGTATGAGGATTAGTGAAAAGAATTATCATTTTAATGAAAATAGTTTTTTGGTTAAAAATGAAATTGATGATATTAAGTATTGTCCTTTTTGTGGGGTGGACAAGAAGTATTTTTCAAGTAAAGAGGATATTATAGTAGTAGATGAAGGGTTAGTGGATGAGAAAACAAAAAAGATTTTAGATAAAGCTATGAAACTTGAGGTTTTTAATGGAGAATTTTATGAAGATGCAGCGAAACTTGCTTATAGTACAAAAACACAAAATATATTTATGGACTTAAGTAGAATTGAAATGATGCATGCTAAAATTCATAAGAAAATTGGGGGATTTGATTCTCTACCTAAATTGACTAAACCAGATTATACAAAATATAAAATTGATTCAGCATTAATTGAACAGGCTAATATAAGAGAGAGACATGCAGTTGAATTTTATAATAAGTATATTAAAGAAGTGTGTTGCGAGGAAGTTAAACTTATACTAGAGTCATTAGCTTCTGTTGAGAAAGATCATATATTACTTACAGAATAGAAAAAATGAACAAGAATATTTCTTCATAAATATTCTAAAAAATAATATATTTTTTAATATAGGCTTGTTTTAGTGATTTATAGGGCTACTAGCTAAAACACAGTTTTAATACAGAGTAATATATTATTGGAGGAAATATGAAGAAAATATTTAAAGGTTTATTATTTATTTTTATTGCTGGTATTGTTTTTTTATCACTAAGAAATTATTACATAAAAGATTATAGTGTTAAAATGCAGAAAGAGGAACTTAACTGTACTATAAAATTTAAAGGGATAAAGGGTGCAATAGATTTTGTAGGATATAAAAATAATAATTTTTATATAGCATATAAAAATAAGATTCAATTTGTGGCAAACAACGGAGAAAGTTATAATATAATTAGTAATCCTCAATTTAATATAACATCTATTGAATATTTCAAAGGGAATCTTTATTTTGTTTCACAAAACTCATTATATAGTATTAATATAGTAACAAGAGAGTTAAATGAACTTATGAATGATTTATCTAACTTTGGTGATTATGATGAAAGCAGATTGACTGTAAATGAAAACTTTTTGTATCTTTCAATTGGAGCGGCTACTAATTCAGGTGTTGTTGGGGAGGATAATACATGGCTTAAAGAGTATCCATATATTCATGATATTACTCCCTATATGATAACTTTGAGAGGGTTGAATTTTGGAAGTGAAGAAACTGGAGCATATTTAGCTAGTGGATCAAAGAGTATAGAAGGTCAAATTGTAACAGGTCATTTCCCAGGAAATGCATCTATAGTAGTTTATAATATGGAAACTGGAGATGCGGCTACTTATGCTTGGGGTATTAGAAATGTTACTTCTATGGACTTTGATAGTAGATCAAAATTATTTGCAGCTATTGGAGGTATGGAAAATAGAGGATTAAGACCAATTGTGGGAGATGTAGACTATATATATGAAGTTGAGGCTAAAACATGGTATGGATGGCCTGATTATAGTGGAGGAGATCCAGTTAGTTCTCCTAGATTTAAAGGATCAGAAAATGAGGAAATTCCATTTATTTTAGATAAACATCCAACTACTAATCCACCAGCACCTATCTATCAACATGATAAAGTCAATTCATTAACTTGTTTAGCTGTAGATAATGTGGGCACAATACAAAATACAGATACAATATATTTTTTAGATGCCTATAGTAAAACTTTATATTCCTTGGATACAGAAGGAATCTTAGAAGAAATACTTATTTTTCAAGAGGAAAGCTTGATTTCCACTATTAAATATATAAATAATGAAATGCTAATATTAGATTCAAATAGTGGGATTATGTATAATTTAGAAAAAAAAGATAATGCTAATATGGGAACAATTAAGATAAGAGTAGCGTATTGGTTTAGTATCTTCTTAATTATTTGTGTGTCTATTTATCTAGTATCAACAATTAAAACGAACATAAAAAATAAAAAATAAAAAAAGAGAGTGATTCATTTGAAAAGACGAATTGAAGCAACTTATGGGAAAACTTTAAGAGGTATAATGGTTGCAGTAAACCCTGTAAAAAAAGCTATTCTTAAAACACATTGTATTACTCATAAGTATATAAACACCAGATCAATAGATATTTTAAAGAATGAAAAACATGATAAAGAATATAAATTATTCATAAAATATTTAGTGAACCTTAATGAAGGAGTTACCTGGGCAGACCAAGATTTTAAAAGTACAAATCATTTTTTTCACTATGACAGAGAAAAAGGACTTTATGGATTTTCTAATGCATATGAAGAGTGCAGAAAATATTACAATAAGGCAGCGGCATATTATGATGCTGGAGATATAGGTAGAAGTATGTTTTATTTAGGAGCGGCATGTCATTTAGTGCAAGATGCTACTGTTCCTCAACATGTAAACAATAGACTATTAAATAAACATAGAGGGTTTGAGCTATGGATAATTAGCAAAATCATAAGTAATTACCCATTTTATATTTTAAAAGGTATTAAGAAATATGGAACAATAAAAGATTTTATTAGAAAAAATGCTCAGTTTGCAAATAAAACTAGTTTGAAATATGCTATTATTACAGATAGTGAAAAAAGAAATTTGAGTATAGCAAAAGAGATACTTGCAGAAGCACAGGAAACAACTGCGGGATTTTTATTATATTTTTATGAAAATGAAATAGAAAAGAAAGAATATTAATTTTCTGATAATTCTTCCATTATATGGAGGAATTATTCTTTTTATGTAGAATTTTTTATAAAGATAGTTTTTGTAATTGTGAACTAATAACTGTGAACTGTGAACTACCGTGAACTGTGCACTAAAAAAGTGGGTGATTGATATGAAAGGTGATATGGTTTTGAATTTAGAAAACCAAAGATTTAAAGGAAATGTTTTGGATGTTGGAGTTAATAATTACGGCATTGTGTACAATATTTGTAATGAATCAAAAGGTAATTTAGAAGTAGATTACGTGCAGAATGGAAAGGATAAAGTTCAAGGAGGACAATATCATAGTTGTGTTATGTTTTTGGCTATGAGTAGTCTGTTATTGGATAAAGATAAAATAAAAATTTTTAATATGATTTCAAAACATTTGGTTGAAAATGGGAAGCTATTTATTTGGGATATTCCTAAAAAAAGAGGCGAAATAATTGATGTTGATATTAAAATTGTGTTACCATATAGGAAAATCAAAACAATAAATTATAGAGATTATAATCCTATTACAAAACGGGATAGGTATTCTTTGGAAATGTTATTAGAAAAAAAATTTGAAATTACTGTTGCAAGAGATATTAATGGATTATTTTATATCGAAGCTCAAAAGAAAAGGAGAAACATAAATGAAGAAAAAGAAAGTGACACTAGTGGGGATAAATTCTAAATTTATTCATAGTAATTTGGCTATAAGGTATTTAGAAGCTTTTACAAATGATTTAGATTATATTTGTAGCTTAAGAGAGTTTTCTATAAATGATAGGACAGAAAAAATATTAGAAGAAATAATAAGAGAAGAACCTGATATTGTAGGGTTTTCTTGTTATATATGGAATATTGAAATGATTAAAAGTTTGGCTGTTTTAATAAAAATCGTTGACGAAAAAATAAAGATTTTCTATGGAGGACCTGAGGTTTCTTATTCAGGTAAATCTTTCTTAGAAGAGAATCCTGGTGAGTACTTAATTGAAGGAGAGGGCGAAGTAGCTTATAAAGAATTAATATCTTTTGAAATAGGAAAAATACATAGTGAAAATAATGATGATAGCAATCAAGATGAAATACTTAGAAAAATAAAAGGTATATATTATAAAGAAAAAGATGGGAAGGTAGTATATACAGGCTATAAGCAAAATATGAATATGGACAATGTAGTTTTCCCATATAAGGATATGGAAGATTTGAATAATAAAATTATTTATTATGAAGCATCAAGAGGTTGTCCTTTTGGATGCAAGTATTGTCTTTCTTCAGTAGATAGAAAGGTGAGATTTAGAAGTATTGAAAAAGTTAAAGAAGAATTGAGATTTTTGTGTGAAAAAAAAGTTAAATTAGTTAAATTTGTTGATAGAACTTTTAATTGCAATGTTGAATTTGCTATAGATATTTGGAAATTCTTGATTGGATTAGATACTAATACTAAATTCCATTTTGAAATTTCAGCAGATTTATTGACAGATGAAGAAATAGAATTGCTTAAAAAGGCACCTGAAGGTAGATTTCAATTTGAGGTAGGAGTTCAAACTACTAATTTTGAAATATTGAAGAATATTAATAGGTCTGTAAATACGGATAATATTAATAATAAAGTTAAAGAAGTTAAAGTGTTGTCTAATATAATGCAGCATTTGGATCTGATTGCAGGACTTCCAGGAGAAAATCTTTCTTCTTTAAGAAAATCATTTAATGATATTTATAGTATGGAACCAGAAGAAATTCAGTTAGGATTTTTGAAAATATTACATGGAACACCAATGGAAAAAGAAAAAGAAAAATGGGGTATGAAGCATTCACCATATCCACCTTATGAAGTTTTGAAAACTAATGATATTTCTTACAAAGAGATTATTCTTTTGAAAAAAGTAGAAGCTATAGTTGATAAGTATTATAACTCAAATAAGTTCAAGAATACAATGAGATATCTTGTGACTTTTTTTCAAGAACCATTTTTACTTTATGAAAGTGTGGGATTATTTTTTGATAAAAAACAATATTTCAGCAGAAATCTTTCCAATACAGAGTATTATAGAGCGATTTTAGAATTTTTTGAGGAAAATATTATCAAAAGTAATAAAGAGTTAATTGAGATAATAAAATACGACTATTTAAAGCATAATAAGAAAAGGTGGTTACCTGAGTTTATGCACAGGAATTTATCCAAAGAGGAGACTAAAAAAATAAAGCATTTTTTAGTACAAAATGATATAATTACAAATAGAGAGAAGATCCATATTGAAAAATATCTGATTGATGTAATTGAATATGAAAGATCTACTACTATAATCAATAGAGATACATATATCATATATTATGAAAATAATAACAAGTATTTAAAAATCGATAATTTAGATTTATAGGAAGAATTTATAGAAAAATGAAGGTTAGTTAGTTTGATTTTCAGTTTTTTTAAAATTTATGAAATATTCACTTGAAAAGTATGTCCCAATAGTAGTATAATCTAAATAGTTAAGTTGTTTTAATTACCATATAAAGCATTAGAATTTAAAGTATATGAGGTTAGCTTTTATAACTTATGAAGTTAGAGTATATAACTTATAAGGTTAAAGAAAGCTATGAACTAAAGATTCTGAATATTATGTAAAGGTGGTGATGATTTGGCACTAGAAGCTTTGAATGAAATAAAGAAAGCTGAAGAAGAAGTAAATGAAAAGGTTAAAAAGGCACAGAGTGAAAAGACTCAAATAATTAAAGAGGCTGAGATTAAAGCAGCTACCGAGAAAAAAAGAGTTTTGGATGAAAAGAAAAAAGAAGCAAATGAAATTATTGAAAAAGCAATTGCTGATGCACAAGAAAAAGCAAAACCTATTCTTCAAGCAGGAGAAGAGGCAACAAAATCTATTATGGATGTTCCAAAGGAAAAATTTGATGGAGCAGTCAATTTAGTTATTGAGAGGATAGTGAATATCAATGGCAATAGTTAAAATGAATAAATTTACACTATATGCTTTTGAATCTCAGAAAAGAGAATTGCTTCAGAATTTGCAGAAATTTGAAGGCGTTCAATTTACAAACCTTCAAGAAAAAATTAATGATGAAAATTTAGAATTTTTAAAAAGTGCTTCAGACATTGGAGAAGTTTCCAAAATTGAAAGCGAAATAGCAAAAATTAAGTTTTCTATTGATTTTTTGAACAGATATATCGAAAAAGAAGGTGGATTGAAAGCTCTTAAGGAAGGCAAAAAAACGCTGACCTTTGATGAATTAAATTCATTCATAGAAAAATCATCTTGGGAAATTATGTATAAGGATTTAAAAGAGAAAGATGAAAAGATGATAGCTCTACATAACGAAAAAGCAAAATTATTAAATGAGATAGAGTTTTTATATGAATGGTCAAGTTTTGATGCTCCTTTAAAAGATTTGAAAGCATTAAAATTAACTCAAGGCTTTATAGGATCAATACAAAAGAATTTTGAAGAGAATGTCTTTTCAGAATTAGAAAAAGAAATACCTAATGTTTATTATGAAAAGATTAATGAAAGCAAAAGCGATGTATTTATATTTGTTATTATTCAAAAACAATTTACAGAAAAAGCTAATGATATTTTAAAGGATATTGGATTTAGCAAAGCTACGCTTGATTATGATGATATGCCTATTAATATTATTAAGGCTCATAAAGAGAGAATTAATATTATAGATAAGGAAGTCGAAGAGTCAATATTAGCTTTAAAAGAGATGAAAAATGAATTAGATGAAATGGAGCTTGCTTTTGAATATTATAGTAATGAGTTAGAAGTAAAAAAAGTGTGTGAGAATTTTGTGAAAAGTGAAAAAGTTATTGCACTTCAAGGATGGAGCACTGTTGAATCAAATAATGAATTTAAAGAGATTGCTAAAAATACACTTTCATCAAATTATTATTTGGAATTCAAGGAAGCAGAAGATAGCGATGTTGTTCCTATCAAGTTAGAAAATAATGGATTAGTGGAACCTTTTGTGAAAAGTGAAAAAGTTATTGCACTTCAAGGATGGAGCACTGTTGAATCAAATAATGAATTTAAAGAGATTGCTAAAAATACACTTTCATCA
>DAOUPR010000017.1 GCA_030626065.1 Clostridium sp.
ATAGTCGATTTTGCATAGCAAAATCATCCTTAGCTTCACACTATTATTAAAGTAAAACTTTATCTCAAAATAATAATATAAATATCAACAATATTTTAAAACAGAGCAAAAGATAAAATATAAAAGACAAAAGATAAATATAAAGATAAAGACAATACGCAACGTATAATGAAAGAATAGAGAATAATAAAGAATAAATAAATAATAAATAATAAATAAATAATAAAGGGTAAGAAATAATAGGATTATAATGAAAAGTACATATTTTATATTATTTTTTCATAAAAGGCTTTTATCAAATAAAGATTCTCTGAGGAATGAGGAGAATCATCCATAATTGTGCATTGTAAAATGTATATTGTGCATTACGTTTTAAAAAGATGGAGTGTTGTATTTGATAGCATTATTGAGAATTTTAATAAACAATTTAGGGTATGTTATTTTAATAGTATTTATTTTGACTAGGCTTAATAGCTTTAAAAAAATCATACAAACAGATAAGTTCACTAAAAAAGATACTATAGTACTTTCTGTTATGTTTGGTGGTTTTGGAATTATTGCTACGCATATTGGAACTGATGTCTATGGTGCAATTGCAAATACTAGGCTGATTGGGGTTATGGCAGGCGGAATTCTATGTGGGCCTTTTGTAGGAGTTGTATCTGGAGTTATAGCAGGTGTTTACAGGTTGCTATATGATATTCATGGTATTACATCTCTTCCTTGTTCTATTGCAACAATAATAGCGGGTATTCTTTCGGGACTAATCTTTAAATTTGCTAAAGATGAGAGAAAAGCTACTTATGGTTTTGTTGTTGGGATAGTTATGGAAAGTATAGAAATGCTTTTAATATTAATAATTTCCAGGCCTTTTGAGCAAGCACTTGAGATAGTTAAAAGTATATATTTTCCTATGAGTTTTACTAATGCTATAGGTATTTGGATTGTAATCAAACTGATTCAAATGACTTTTGATGAAAAAGAATCAATAGCAGCTAATCAGGCACAATTAGCTCTTGAAATTGCAAATAAGACACTACCTTTCTTTAGAAATGTAAATAATGAATCTTATGAAAAGGTTTGTGAAATTATTAAAGATTCTGTTGGAGCGGATGCTGTAGCTATTACAGATAAAGAAAAAGTTTTAGCACATGTTGGTATAGGGGATAATCATCATAAAAAAGGAAAATCTATTCAAACTAAAGCTACATTTAAAGCAATAGAAAGTGGTAAAATACTTAAACTAACAGATAAAAAAGAAATAGGATGTCCTAATAGAAATTGTCCAATTAAATCTGGCATTATTGCTCCATTAAGAGATCGTGATGAGATTACTGGGGCTTTGAAAATATACTATGGTAAAAAAGGCGTTGTATCTTTTAGAGATGTAAATTTGGCAGTAGGATTATCTCAATTAATTTCTACTCAACTTCAAATAAGTAAAGTAGGGGAATTGGAAAAAATGGCTACAAGAGCAGAGATTAAAGCACTTCAAAATCAAATCAATCCTCATTTTTTATTTAATGCCTTGAATACAATTGCTTCGTTTGTAAGAATAAAACCTTCAAAAGCAAGGGAGCTAATAATAAATTTATCATCCTATTTGAGATATAATATTGAGTTAGGGGATAGGTTAGTATCCATTTATAAGGAAGTAGATCAAGTAAATGCATATATAGAAATAGAAAAAGCTAGATTTGGAGATAGAATTAATCTTATAACTATTGTAGATGAAAATATTGATATACAAATTCCTAGTTTGATTATTCAACCACTTGTAGAAAATTCAGTTAAACATGGATTAATAGATACAAATAAAAAAGGGGAAATTGTATTAGAGGTTTCAAAACTAGATATGGATCATCTAAAGATTACTATACAAGATAACGGTATTGGAATAGACAATGAAATTATAAAAAAAGTACATGAAGGTAAAATGAAGGAATCAAATATAGGGTTATCAAATGTTAATAACCGTCTTGAGCATTTATATGGCAAAGGACTTGATATTGCAAGGATAGAAAGTGGAACAAAAATAAGCTTTGTAGTTGAAAGGCTAAGAGGTGATGATAATGAATTGTATAATAGTAGATGATGAGTATCCGGCTAGAGAGGAATTGAAATACTTTATCAATAATTTTTCATCAATTAAGGTAATCGGGGGATTTGATGATTCGGTAAAAGCTTTGGCATTTATCGAAAAAGAAAAACCGGACATTGTTTTTTTAGATATAAATATGCCATCTATGGACGGGATAACACTAGGAAGAATATTAAATAGTTTTGAAAAAGATATGCATATAATTTTTATAACAGCTTATAAAGAACATGCTGTGGATGCTTTTGAGATAAAAGCCTTTGATTATATATTGAAACCTTATTCGGAAGAGAGAATAATAAATACCTTAAAGAGTCTAGAAATGACTTGTAAAAAAATAGAGTTAAGCAACAATTTTGATTATAAAAATGATAAAATAACTCTTTGGAAAGATAATAAAATGGTTGTAATTGACATCAAAAATATTCTTTATTGTGAAGTGCATGATAGAGAAACATATATTTATACCAAAGAAGATAGATACTCTGAAAATTGTAGCATATCAGAGTTTTATAACAAATTACCTCAAAACAAATTTTTTAGGAATCATAGGTCGTATATAATTAATCTTGACAGAATAAAAGAAATCATACCTTGGTTTAATAATACTTATATGATTAAATTTGAAGGTATGGAAAAAGAGATACCTGTAAGCAGGAGTAACATATGCGATTTCAAACAAATTATGGGCATATAAAAAAAGCGGTTTACCGCTTTTTTTTGTATAAATTTCCTCTGCTTTGGAATAATTATATTTAGGAATAACTTATGTTTAGTACAGATTTTCCACAGTGAAACTTAATTCTTTTTGTAAAAAATATCCACGACTTAACGAGTTTTGTGCATGCATAAATAGTTGAACTGGGAACTCTATAATAAAGTAAGGTTATATAAAAAGGAGATATATATGAATAATACCAGTAATGAAGTATTGAATAAAGTGAATTTTATAGATTACTATGCACAAATTTGTTCAAATGAAATTGAATATTTTGTTATGGAAGCTAAATACACAACATTTTTTAATAATAATATATTAAAATTGATTAATGAATTGAATAGAGAAGGGAAAAAAGATATTGAATTAAGCATAAATTTTAATAATGAGAAAGAAATAGTATCTTTGGACCCAGAAATAATAGGAGATTTTATAGGAGATTTATTTTTAGCTAAATTTTGCAATTCTTGTTCTAAAACTGAAATGAATGAATTAATACAAAATGTTAAAGTAGAGGATTATGAAACAAAGAAAGAATTTTGTAACAAAACGTTTGTAATAACTTATTCAACTTTAAGAGAGATATATGATTATATTATTTTTAGAAAAGAAGTTTTTGAAAAGATGTGCAATGAATTGAATATAAAAGATTATAATAAATGTGATAAAGCTATATATGTATTATCTATGGCAATTGTTAAGAGTGTAATGGGTTATTTAGAAATAAAAAGGGATGAAATAGCAAGTATAACTAATATGTTTCAGAAGAGTTACAACTTTTTAACTACAATATAAGACATAAACTTACTTTAATTTACCGTATTATGGGGTTAATAGTTGATAAATAGGATGAAATTGATAGAAAGTAGTCGTATTGTGTATTTTTATAGTGCTTTATAAGGATAAAAAAATTAAATAATAACTATAAAGTGACAAAATATTTGATTAAAAAGTGATATTATTCTTTATAAGAAGATAATTTGGGGGGATATCATGTTGATTGTAGAGAGTAAAGAGAAACTGTTAGTGGAGGACAATAAAGAGATTAAATACATATACAGAGTGAGTAAAAGTAACTTCTGTATTAATGAAGAAGAAATGATCCAATCTTATGGTATTGAAATTGAAAGACAGGATATAGTTGACGGAAGTGTAATAAATATTGAAAGAGAAAATATTAAGCATATAAGTCCTCAAAGACACAAAGTTAGTTTACTAATGGAAAAATTTTATGAATACGTTTTATCACCTTTACATTTGAATGAAGCAGTGGATGAAAGAATTGAATTTTACATATGTGATTATGATAACATTGAAAAAAATAAATTATCTTGTTAAGGAGGTGTACCTCCTTTTTTTTTGTTTTAAAATGAACCACTAGATTAAATAAATTTAATGTTAATGGTACTTTTTCATTAGTACATACTTGTATTATAATGGTATTACACTTCATTTTAAAATAAACGGTTATGGAGGTTTGGAATTTATGAGGGTGGCAGAAGCAAAAACAATTAGAGCTATAGATAATTATTGTATAAATGATATTGAAGTTCCGGGGATAGTATTAATGGAAAATGCTGCAATTAAAGTGTTAAAGAATATTGATAAGAGTAAACTTCAGAAATTTGTAATAATATGTGGCGTGGGGAATAATGGAGGAGACGGATTAGTAATAACTAGACATTTAGAATTAATGGATAAAAAAGTAGATATTTTTATGGTTGGAAATTTGATGAAAATGAGTGATGATTGTAAGATTAATTATGAGATTATAAAGAATTTTAATCTAGAAATTCAATATTTAAATGATAATACTGATTTAGATAGTTTTAGAGAAGCAATAAAAGATTCTCATTGTGTTATTGATTCTTTATTTGGAACGGGCCTATCTAGAGATTTACAAGGAATATATGATAAAATTGTTTCGATTATAAATATAAATAGTAAGTATACAATTTCGGTAGATGTTCCTAGTGGATTAAATAGTGATAATGGGGAAGTCCAAGGTAATTGTGTAGAAGCAGATAAGACCATAACATTTCAGTTATATAAAAAAGGATTCTTGAAATACGGTGTGGAGAAATATACAGGTGAAGTTATAGTCGAAAAGATAGGGATACCTAATTTTGTGGTTGAGAAATTTCATAAAGATGAATTTCTAGTGGATAATGAATATATAAAAGATAGCATTAAGACAAGAAAAAAATATTATCACAAAGGTAAATTTGGTAAAATAGCTCTCTTTGCAGGATCACAAGGGTATACAGGAGCAGCCTATATTTGTACTCAAGCAGCAGTAAGAACAGGATCGGGATTAGTGACATTATGCTGTCCATCAAATATTAGAAATATTTTAAGTAGTAAATTTTTAGAAGCAATGACGTTATCTTTTGAACAAGAAAATAAAATTGAAAGTTTATTAAATAATTTGAATGCGGTAGCCATTGGACCAGGAATGGGGAATAGTGATTTTACAAAAGCAATGCTTTTAAAGTTAGTTAGCAAATTAAATTGTCCGTTGATCATTGATGCTGATGCTTTAAATGTACTTGAAAATGATACTGATTTACTTAGTAATAAAAAAAGTAAAATAATTATAACACCTCATCCAGGAGAAATGGCAAGATTAACAGGAAAAACAATTAAGGAGGTAAATGATAATAGAATACAAATAGCTAAAGATTTTTCAGAAGAATATGGTGTAATAGTAGTATTGAAAGGATATAATACAATAATTACCGATGGCAATAAGGTTTTTGTAAATACATCAGGTAATAGTTCGATGGCTTCAGGAGGGATGGGCGATTGTTTGACAGGGATAATTACATCTTTGGTTGGTCAAGGATATGAACCATTTCAAGCTACTATAATTGGGGTTTACTTACATGGATATTGTGGAGAGAAGCTTTCTAAAACAATGCATAGTGTAAACGCGAAGCATATTTTAGAAGAAATTCCTTTTGCTATGAAGGATTTAGAAAAATTAATATAGAGAAGAATAAAAAGAAGAGTAAAAGAATAGTATTAATAATGAGTTAGCATTATAGAATTTACTTGGAGGAAATTATGTTAAAGAAATTATTAATACTATTGATAATTGTTACTAGTTTATTTACTCTAGTTTCTTGTAAAAAAATCGAAGAAAATCCAGAAAAGACTGTAGAAGATTTGAAAAAAATTGATAAATATACTTGTGACATGCTTATAACTACTAGTAATGACTGTGGCGATACTACATATGATTGCAGGCAGTATTATAATAAGGAATATGGACACAGACTTGATTTGGATGGTGAAAGAATTATAGTATATGGATTAAATGATATCCGAATTGGTGACTTAAACAACGGAATAGTTTATTCTGGTGAACCATCTTATGATCGAGTATTTAAGCTCAGTTTTTTAGAGGAGTATATTGGGCTTTTATATACGAATGAAGAAATAAAATATTCTTTTATTGAAGAAAATGATGTGAAATACCAATTAATAAAAATGGACTTGCCTGGAAACAACAGAAACTTAGCTAGTGCAATAATGTATGTTAATATTGATGATATGATTCCGACAAAAACTTTAGTATATGATTATAAAGGGAATGAAAGAATATTATATACTTATTTAAAATTTGATACTAAAGCGGAATTAGAAAAGGAAATATTCACAGTGGATTCTAGTATGAAATAAGGTTAAGTCAATGGAGATAATAGGTGTGTAACAAATAACGATAGGATAATTAGGAGGATGAACGTGTTTAAGCATATTAGACCTATATGGGAAGAAATTAATTTGGATAATTTGGCTCATAATATGAGAGAGATTAGAAGAATTTCGAATGCACAAGAGATTTTTCCGGCTATAAAAGCAGATGCATATGGACATGGTGCTATAGAATCAGCTAATGTTTTACTAGAAAATGGAGCTGATGGTTTTTCAGTAGCAGTGATAAGTGAGGCTGTTGAATTAAGAAAAGCTGGAATAGGAGCTCCTATTTTGATTTTGGGTTTTACCTCGCCCACATTAATAAATGAGGTTATAAAATATGATATTCAGCAAACAGTATATTCACTAGATTATGCAAAAACTTTATCTGAAGCTGCCAATGAAAAAAATAAAATAATAAAAATTCATATTTGTATTGATACAGGAATGGGGAGAATTGGATTTCTTCCTGATGATAAGAGCATAGAAGATGTATATAAAATAAGTAAATTGCCCAATATAAGTATTGAAGGTATTTTTTCTCATTTTTCTTCTGCAGATGAATTCGATAAGAATTATACATATAATCAATTAAATAAATTTAACGAATTCTATGATAACCTTATTAAAAAGGGCCTAATTATCAGGAGAAGACATATTAGTAATAGTGCGAGTATTATAGATTTATCTAACCTAGATTTTGAAGCTGTAAGACCGGGTATAATTCTATATGGATACTATCCTTCCATTGAGGTTAATAAAGATAAAATTGATATAAAACCTGTAATGGAGTTAAAAACCAATGTAGTTCATATAAAAGAAGTTCCAAAGGGGAGTTATATTGGGTATGGTAGAAAATACAAGACTAAAAAGAAAAGCTTGATTGCAACTTTACCAGTTGGTTATGCTGATGGGTACACTAGAATGTTATTTAATAAAGGGAAAGTGATAGTGAAGGAAGAATATGCCCCAGTTGCTGGTAAAATATGTATGGATCAGTGTATGATAGATGTTACACACATAAATGATGTGAAAGTTGGAGATGAAGTAGTATTAATAGGACGGAAAAATGATAAAAAGATTGATGCAGATGATATTGCTGAATGGATAGGTACAATAAACTATGAAGTTTTATGTATGATAAGTAAGCGAGTTCCTAGAATATACTATAAAAATGGTGAAGTTATAAAGGTTAGAAATTACATATAAATCCTTAATTTACATTTTAGAATATGTACAAAAATCTAGTAATACTTTGACAAAACGACAAATTTTGAATTATAATAAGAGATATGTACAGATTCGCTTTCATTATTAGGAGGTATAGTAATAAATGTCTAACTGTAAAAAAGTGAAATTAAAATTTCCCTATAGTATCAAAAGTGTTTTTTATAAAAAAACAGAAAAAAGTAGTAAATATATTAGAGAAACTTTAGTATTATATAGAGAGAAGAATAATGATGTAGTAAAAATAGAAGAATTAAAGCAAGGCTATTTAGAAATGGCTAAAATTAATTTAGACTTTTGCGAAGAAGGTTTTGCAGAAGAAATAAGTGAATTTATGAAGTATGAAGCTGAGCTTGCGGAGAGTGATAAACCTGATGACTATGATGGTGAAAAGAGGAGATATATTTTATGCTGATTTAAGCCCTGTTGTTGGCTCAGAACAAGGGGGTATTAGGCCTGTACTTATTATTCAGAATGATGTAGGGAATAAATATAGTCCAACGGCAATTGTTGCTGCTATAACATCTCAGATTAATAAAGCGAAATTACCAACTCATGTTGAAATATCGTCTGAAGAGTATGGTCTTAATAAAGATTCGGTGGTATTACTAGAACAGATAAGAACTTTGGATAAAAGAAGGATGAAAGAAAAAATTGGGCATATGTTAGAGTCGGATATGAGAAAAGTTGACGAAGCTCTTTTAATAAGCGTAGGATTATAATAATAAATATTTAAAAAGCACACTAGGTGTGCTTTTATTAATATACTGAGTTGATAAGTATAAGCAAATGTGCTATTTTAGCTTATTTTGTAGTTAAACCTTTACATATTCAAGAAAATGTAATTTTTATAAATAAAACACTGTTATTCTTTTAAAATATTGTTATAATAATTATGGTATGCAAATTTGATATTTAAACTAAAAAACTTAGGAGGGGCTACAATGAAGTACGATATTCCTCAAATGGGAAAAGTAGCAAAGGAAATAAGAAAAGATATCGTAAAAATGTTAACAGAATCAGCATCGGGACATCCGGGTGGTTCTCTATCAGCAGTTGAAATTTTGACAACATTGTATTTTAATGAAATGAATATAGACCCAACAACTCCACAAGATCCGAATAGAGATAGATTTGTTCTATCTAAAGGACACGCAGCTCCTGTTTTGTACAGTACATTAGCTAGAAGAGGATATTTTTCAGTTGATGAGTTAATGACGTTAAGAAAATTAGGTTCAATATTACAAGGACATCCAAATATGAATTATGTACCTGGTATAGATATGTCAACAGGATCATTAGGTCAAGGAATATCAACAGCTGTAGGCATGGCTTTAGCTGGTAAAATAGACAATAAAGATTATAGAGTATATTCTTTACTTGGCGATGGTGAGTTAGAAGAAGGTCAAGTGTGGGAGGCAGCAATGTCTGCAGCTCATTATAAGTTAAATAATTTAACTGCTTTTGTTGATTTTAATGGATTACAAATTGATGGTGATATATGTAAAGTAATGAATCCAAATCCTATAGATAAGAAATTCGAAGCTTTTGGATGGAATGTAATTTCAATAGATGGGCATGATTATGTGGCTATAATGGAGGCTATTGCTGAAGCAAAGTCTGTAGAGGATAAACCGACTGTTGTTGTTTGTAAAACAGTTAAAGGTAAAGGCGTTTCTTTTATGGAAAATCAAGCAGGATGGCATGGATCAGCTCCTAGTAAAGAACAGTGTAAGCAAGCGATAGAGGAAATTGGAGGGGAAGAATAATGGCAAATAAAATAGCTACACGACAAGCATATGGTGAAACATTAGCTAAATTAGTTAAAGAAAATGATAGAGTTATTGTTTTAGATGCTGACCTTTCAAAATCCACAAAAACTGTTGAAGCTCAAAAGGTATGCCCTGAAAAGCATTTTAATATGGGTATTGCAGAAGCTAATATGATGACAGTAGCAGGCGGATTAGCATCTTGTGGTAAAATTCCATTTGCAAGTACTTTTGCAATGTTTGCTGCAGGTAGAGCATTTGAACAAGTAAGGAATACAATATGCTATCCGAAATTAAATGTAAAGATATGTGCTACTCACGCAGGATTAACTGTTGGAGAAGATGGGGCATCACATCAAGCTATAGAAGATATTTCTTTAATGAGAAGTATACCTAATATGACAGTAATTAATCCAAGTGATGCAGTAGAAGCAGAAATGGCAATAAGAGCAGTTGCTGAATATGAAGGGCCTTGTTATGTAAGATTAGGTAGAGCAGCTGTACCAGTTATCAATGATAATGAAGAATATAAATTTGAAATTGGTAAGGCAGTAACTTTGAGACAAGGAACAGAAGCAGTAATATTTGCTACAGGAATAATGGTTGATTCTGCTCTTCAAGCATATAATATCTTAGCAGAAGAAGGAATAAAAGTTAAAGTTGTTAATATACACACAATAAAACCTATTGATGTCGAAGCTATTGTTGCAGCAGCAAGAGAAACCGGCGTTGCTATAACAGCTGAAGAACATAGTATAATAGGTGGTTTAGGATCTGCGGTTTGTGAAATATTAAGTGAAAATCACCCTATTCCGGTAATACGAATAGGTGTAAAAGATAAATTTGGTGAGAGTGGAAAGCCAAATGAATTATTAAAAGCTTATGGATTAACTCCAGAAGATATAGTTGAAGCTGTAAAAAAGGGTTTACAGCTAAAGTAAAAGAATATAACATATAGTTGTAGGATAAAAGGAGGATTAATAATCCTCCTTTTATTTATGTAATTTATTATATAGTAAATTTGGATAAGGCTGGTGAATTAAATGAAGCAAAAGTTCAGAGAATATTTTTTTATTACAATAGGGACTATAATAGTTGCATTAGGAATTAAGTTTTTTATTGCGCCTAATAATATAGCAGGTGGAGGAGTGACAGGTATTTCAATCATTCTTTATAGATTTGTTCCAAGCATATCTGTAGCAATATGGATGCTTATATTAAATGTATTTTTATTTATAATAGCTTTTATATTTATAGGTGGTAAATTTGGAGGAAAGACTATATATGCTACAATAGCTTTATCAGGAGTTCTTTATATATTAGATTTGTTTTTTCCAGGAGGAATTGCATATACTGATGATTTGTTTTTAGCAACAGTATTTGGTTCTCTTTTATCGGGTATTGGTTTGGGGATGGTATTCAATCAAAATGCATCAACAGGTGGAACGGATATATTAGCTAAAATTCTAAATAAATTTTTCCACATAAATATGGGGAAAGCGCTTTTGATGGTTGACCTTATTGTCGCATTAACTGCAGGGGTTACATTTAGTAGAGAAGTTGGAATGTATGCTATTTTAGCAGCAATTACTAATGGAATGATAATAGATAATTTTATAGAAGGATTAAATGTAAGAAAATCAATTTTTATTATTAGTAAGGAAAATAAGAAAATAAAGAATTTTATTATACAAGAACTTGATAGGGGTTGTACTGTTTTTGAGGGAAAGGGAGCTTATAGTGATACTACAAATGAGGTGGTTTATACTGTTCTCGATAGGAAGCAGTTTATAAAATTAAGGAATTATATAAAAGATATTGATAGTAGAGCGTTTATTACTGTAAATGAAGCCCATGAGGTTTTAGGTGAGGGATTTAAAAATATAGTTGATATTTAGAAAGTTATTATTGTAAAGTATTTCTAGAATCTATGAATAAATTGAAAATTATTTTTAAAATCTCCTTTAATTTCAGATATTACTTGGTAAAACAAAATAATAATATGGTATAATAATTTTGTGTATAAATATTATGATGGATTGAATAATGTCGAATTTATTAAGAGCTTAATTGACTATATATGATGATATATTGAAAAGAAGGAGATAAGAATATGATTATTTTTAGAGGAGTTTCTAAAGTCTACGATAATAACGTATTTGCATTAAAGAATATTAACTTGGAAATTGAAAGAGGAGAGTTTTTATTTTTGGTAGGTCCTAGTGGCGCAGGTAAATCAACTTTTATAAGGTTATTGTTGAGGGAAATTGAATTATCAAGAGGTAAAATTATTGTTAATGGAACTGATATTACTGAACTAAAAAGAAAACAAATACCTTACTATAGACGAAGAATAGGAATGGTATTTCAAGATTTTAGATTGATTTCTTCTTTAAATGTATATGAAAATGTAGAGTTTGCAATGAGAGTTGTAGAAGCAAATAAGAAAGATATTAAGAAAAGAGTACCTTTGGTTCTTTCCATGGTAGGATTATCTTCAAAAGCGAAATGTTTTCCTAATGAATTATCTGGAGGAGAACAACAAAGAGTTGCTATTGCGAGGTCGATAGTAAATAATCCGACGATGCTAATTGCCGATGGGCCAACAGGGAATCTTGACCCAGATACATCTATTGAAATAATGGAAGTTCTTCAAGATATTAATAGAGCAGGAACTACTGTGATTATGGCAACCCATGCTAAGGATATAGTTGATAGTATGAAAAAAAGAGTAATAGCTATAGAAAAAGGCGTGATTGTTAGAGATGAATTGAAAGGAAGGTATGGATATGAAGAGTAGTTCTGTAAAACATTTTGCGAAAAGTGCGTGGAAAAGTATAGTAAGAAACAGTACACTTAGTATTGCATCTATAGTAACAGTAGCTTTGACTTCATTTTTATTTAGTGTGTTATTGCTAACGTTATTAAATACAAATAATATAGTGAAAGATGTAGAATCAAAGGTAGAACTTGAAATATTTTTAGAACAAGATGTAACTAGTACGCAAAAGATTAATATAGATAAAATATTAAAAGAGAATACTCATATAGTATCTATTGAATTTATTGATAAGAGTAAGGCTCTTGACAAATTTCAAGAACAATTAGGTGAAGATAATGATGCACTAGTTGAAGGATTTGAAGAAGAAAACCCATTACCAGAATCGTACATAATAAGAGTTGATGAAATAAATTCAATCGAATTGGTAGCAGAAGAATTTGATGAAGTTGATGGTGTAAAAAAAATTGACGATAATATTGAAATTGTAAATAAAATTAGTTCATTTACTTCAGGGATTAAATGGATTGGAGCGGCAATATTAATAATTTTGATACCTGTTTCTGTATTTTTAATTATGAACACAATAAGATTGGCGGTTTTTTCAAGAAAAAAAGAGATTGGTATTATGAAGTTTGTAGGAGCTACTGACGCATTTATAAGATGGCCGTTTATCATGGAAGGTATGTTTATAGGAGTTGTTGGCTCATTAATATCCGTTATATTAATGAACTATTCTTATATTTTTGTGTTTAATAGATTTGACAAGATTATTGAAGGTATAAACCTGATAAGTCCACATTATGTGCAATTAAACTTATCAATTCTGTTTTTGTTATGTGGCGCATTTATTGGGATAGTAGGTAGTATATTGTCTATAAGAAAGTTTTTAAGAGTATAATAGTAATAAAATGGGTTGGTAATTTAAATTACCAACCTTAAGCTTTATTGTACTTTTATTTGGTATAAATGTATGAAATAATACGTAATAATAAGAAGAGTAATTAAGATATGAGGTGAAAGTAGTGTCAATGAAAAATAAAGAAGGTAATTCAAGATTTAAAAAAATTAATATAATTATATTGGTTTTAATAATTCTTTTAAGCAATATGGTTACATATGTTGTAGCTAGTCAAGTTAATTTTGGAGGAAGTGTTAAAATTAGCAAGGCTACTTATGATGAATTAATGAAGTTTGAAAAAATGTTTATAGTTAAAGCTAATATAGAAGATAAATATGATGGAGAAATTGATGAAGATGCTTTAGTTGATGGTGCAATAAAAGGAATGACTAATTCATTAGGGGATCCATATACTGTTTACTACAATGAGAAAGAATATGAGAAATTTAATGAAACTACTCAAGGTAGTTATGAAGGTGTAGGTCTTCAAGTTGGTGTTAAGGATAATAAAATTGTTGTAATTACTACATTTGAAGATTCACCAGCAGAAAAAGCTGGAATAAGAGCGGGAGATATTATTTTGAAAGTAGAAGATGTGGCTGTTCCAGGAACAGAACTTGATAAAGCCGTTTCATTAATGAAAGGCAAAAAGGGTACAGCGGTTTCTATGACATTATACAGAAAAACAACTGGAGAGTATACTGTTTCAGTAACTAGAGATGAGATTAAGCTTACATCTGTTACAGGAGAAATGTTGGATAATGAGGTTGGTTATATTAGGATTAGTGTTTTTGAAAGTAAAACTAGCGATGATTTTAAAGCTAAGTTAAAAGAACTAGAGGGTTCAGGAATGAAAGGATTAGTTTTAGATATAAGACAAAATCCTGGTGGTTGGCTTAATGAGTGTGTGGATATTTCGTCTCAGTTTGTGCCTAAAGGTGATGATATAGTATCTACAATAGATAAATATGACAATAAAAAAGTAGAGACTTCAAAAGGTGGAATTGCTATTGGTATGCCTTTAGTTGTATTGATAGATGGAAACTCAGCTAGTGCATCAGAGATATTTTCAGGAGTTGTTAGAGATTATAAATTAGGTACATTAATTGGGGAGAATACTTTTGGAAAAGGTATTGTTCAAACAGTTTTAGATAAATCTGCTTATGGGTTTGGAGATGGGACTGCTTTAAAGGTTACTACTTCAAAATATTATACTCCTAATGGCGAAAATATTCATAAGATTGGTATTGCGCCTGATATAGAAGTAAAATATCCTGATGAATTAAGAGAGGAAGAGTATAGTAGAGAAAAAGACCCACAGTTCCAAAAAGCTTTAGAGGAAATAAATAAAAAACTTAACTAGCAAGCCTTGTTTTGAGAGGAGATTTTAATTTATGGTAAGCTTCATAGAAATTTTAAGAACTATTTCAATAGGTATCATTAGGATACCTTTTGTTTTAATATTAATATTATTGGGCTATAATTTTTACAAAAGAAATAAAAGAATAACAGTTATGCAAAAATTAATAATTGGGAAAAAGATTAATTCACCAATTGAATTAACAATATCAGAAATAGTTCTTGGGGTTTTTGCTGGAGTTCTTGGTAGTATATTAATTGGGTTTTTAGGAGTTGGATTTAGTGAAAACTCAATGATTGATTTGTTGTTTTTGTTGACTATTTTAAATATTAGTTTTAATTCTAAGTATATGGAATTTGCATATACAGCTTCAATATTAGGATTTTTATCAATCCTAGTAGAGTTGATGGAAAAAATGTATGGTATTCAAAATCAAATTTTGAATATGATTAGGGTGGATATTACATCGTTGATGACCTTGGTAGCAGTATTTTATCTGATGAAAGGTTTTTTGATTCTAATAGATGGAAGTAGAGGGACGGTACCTATATTCACCAAAAGAGATGATAAAATAATTGGTGGATTTGCAATGAAAAGGTATTGGGCTATCCCTTTTGCAGTTGTAATTTTTGTTAATTCTGTTGATTATTCATTGAATGATATAATTAGTGTTAATATGTGGAATAACATTATTAATTTTACTAATCCAATGGCAATATTAGAAACTGTAGCTATTTTGTTATTACCATTGTATGGGTTAACACAATTTGATGCCGTTACTTTTACAAAATCAAAACGAGAGAAAACATTTATTTATGGATCAACTTTAATTATATATAGTTTAACTTTGTTTATTTTAGCTAGGTTATGTGTTTTGAATATTTTCTTCCAGATGGCTGTAATTGTTTTTGCTCCGCTAGGGTATGAATTTTTTGAATTAATGCATAAGCAGAGTGAATTAAAAAAGAAACCTAAATTTATATCTGATGAGAATGGTATTATGGTCTTAGAGGTAGCTCCTGATTCACCAGCTTGGGAAAGTGGAATTAAAAGTGGCGATGTCCTAATTGAAATTAACAATAAAAAAATTATTAAAGAGGATGATGTGTTTAATGCAATAAAACAAACATCAAACTTTATTTGGTTAAAAATAAAAAAAGCTACAGGAAAACTCGAGGAAGTTCAGTTATACAATATAAATAATGCAAAAGTGTTAGGAGTAGTGTTAGTACCGATTAAAGTTCCTAGTGGAGATAAATTTATAAAAGCAGATGATTTTAATATTAATGATATATTAGGAAAAATTAAGAATAGAAAAAAATAAAGCATTGGATAATCCAGTGCTTTATTTTTAGTTAAATGTAGATTGACAAAAAAAGTATTTAAGTATAAAATTGAAATAATCGAACAGATGTTCACGGAGGTATATTAACATATGGAGAATTTTATATTGCATTCCGATTTTAAACCTACTGGTGATCAACCTAGAGCTATTAAGAGCTTAGTGGAAGGCATAAATAAAAATGAAAAATTTCAAACTCTATTAGGGGTTACAGGATCTGGTAAAACATTTACTATGGCAAATATTATTAAGGAAGTACAAAAGCCGACTATAATACTTGCACATAATAAAACACTAGCAGGTCAATTATGTGCAGAATTTAAGGAGTTCTTTCCGGAAAATGCAGTTGAATATTTTGTGTCATATTATGATTATTATCAGCCTGAAGCTTATATGCCACAAACGGATACTTTTATAGAAAAAGATGCATCAATTAATGACGAAATTGATAAATTAAGACACTCAGCAACTTCATCTCTTCTTGAGAGAAAAGATGTAATAGTAGTTGCTTCTGTATCTTGTATATATGGTTTAGGTAATCCAGATGAATATAGGAATTTAACAATTTCCTTAAGACCAGGTATGACTGTAGAAAGAGATGAAATAATTAAAAAATTAGTAGAAATTCAATATGAAAGAAATGAAATTAATTTTATAAGAGGAACTTTTAGAGCAAAAGGCGATACTTTGGATATTTTTCTCGCTTCATCAAGTTCTAAAGCTATTAGAGTAGAATTCTTTGGAGATGAAATAGACAGGATTAGAGAATTTGATTCGTTAACAGGTAATTCAATATGTGTGAGAAATCATGTTCAAATATTTCCGGCATCTCACTTTGCTACTTCAAAAGAAAAATTAGAAAAGGCAATAAGGGTAATTGAAGAAGAATTAGAGGAAAGATTAAAAGTATTAAAAGGGGAAGAACAACTTTTAGAAGCGCAGAGGATAAAACAAAGAACTAATTTTGATATTGAAATGATAAGAGAAATGGGATATTGTAGTGGTATTGAAAATTATTCAAGAATTCTAGATGGAAGATTACCTGGTACACCGCCAAAAACTCTTTTGGATTACTTTCCAGATGATTATTTGCTTTTTATTGATGAGAGCCATGCGAGTTTACCGCAAGTAAAAGCGATGTATGGTGGTGATAGATCAAGAAAAGATACTTTAGTACAGTATGGATTTAGACTCCCATCTGCTTATGACAATAGACCACTTAAATTTCCGGAATTTGAGAAGAAATTAAATCAAACGATATTTGTAAGTGCTACACCTGCAGCGTATGAATTTGACCATTCTACAAATATTGCAGAACAAATTATTCGACCTACAGGACTTCTTGATCCAGAGATAGTAATCAGAAAAATTGAAGGCCAAATAGATGATTTATATAAAAATATACAGAGTACTATAGAAAAGGGATTTAGAGTTTTAGTAACTACTTTGACAAAAAAAATGTCTGAGGATTTAACTGAATATTTAAAAGAGATGGATGTAAAAACTACATACTTACATTCGGATGTAAAAACAGTTGAGAGAATGGAAATAATAAGAGACTTAAGAAAAGGCAAATATGATGTGCTTGTGGGTATCAATTTGCTTAGAGAAGGGTTGGATATTCCGGAAGTTGCTTTAGTAGCTATTTTAGATGCTGACAAACAAGGATTCCTTAGATCAGAAACTGCATTAGTTCAAACAATAGGAAGAGCGGCACGTAATTCTGAGAGTAAGGTAATTATGTATGGGGATAGCATAACTGTGGCAATGGATAAAGCCATTAAGGAAACTAACAGAAGAAGAAGTATTCAAATTGAATATAATGAAAAAAATAATATTGTTCCAACAACAGTTATAAAAGGAATAAGGGATATAATACAAACTACAGCAGTTGCGGAAGAAAAAGAAGATTATATTGTGAAAGATAAGGATAAAATAGAAAATAAAGAAGAGTTAATTGCTAAATTGCAGAAAGAAATGAAAAAGGCTGCAAAAGAACTTGATTTTGAAAAGGCAGCGGAACTAAGAGATAAGATAAAGGAAATAACTTAAGAGCAATGCACAATTTACAATGCACAATGCACAATTATGGATGATTTTGTTCCTTGTGTCACAAAATCTATAATTTAATTTTCTTTTAATCTTGTTAAAATATTGTTATTTTAATAGAGTTCGTTTTAAGATTGTAAATATAGGTGTCGATTTGAAGATTAATTATAAAGTAGTGGTAACAAATAATTTATAGCAGTTTTCAGTTTATTAGTTTGTTTTAATAAATTAAAGATTCTTGACGTAGGGAGAGAATCAACCTCAATTGTGCATTGTGAATTGTGCATTGTGCATTGAAAAAAAGTACTGTTAATTGAACTTAAACAAAGGAGAGATAGAGTTTGAAGGATAAGATAGTTATTAAGGGAGCGAAAGTTCATAATTTAAAAAATGTTGATTTAGAGATACCGAGAGATAAGTTTATTGTGTTTACAGGTCTTTCAGGCTCAGGAAAGTCTTCTTTGGCTTTTGATACTATATATGCAGAGGGACAGAGAAGATATGTAGAGTCACTTTCTGCATATGCAAGACAATTTTTAGGGCAAATGAATAAACCAGATGTAGAGTATATAGAAGGATTATCACCAGCTATTTCGATTGACCAAAAGACAACAAGTAGAAATCCTAGGTCAACAGTGGGAACTGTTACAGAAATATATGATTATTTGAGATTGTTGTATGCAAAGATAGGGAAACCGCACTGTCCAAAATGTGGGAAGGAAATAAAACAACAAACTATTGATCAAATGATAGACAAAATTATGGAATTACCTAAAAAAACAAAGATTCAGATTTTATCGCCTGTTGTCCGAGGTAAAAAAGGTCAACATGTAAAATTAATACAAAATATAATAAAAGATGGATATGTAAGAGCTCGTATTGATGGAGAAGTTTACGATTTACAAGAAGATGAAATAAAACTAGAAAAAAATAAAAAGCATAATATAGATATTGTCGTTGATAGAATAATAATAAAAGAGGGCATAGCATCAAGGCTAGCAGAATCATTAGAGGCTTCTTTAAAACTTTCAGATGGGTTAGTTGTGATAAATGTTATGGGAGACAAGGATATATTATTTAGTGAAAAGTTTTCATGCCCAGATTGCGGAATATCTATAGGGGAATTAGAGCCACGATTGTTTTCTTTTAATTCTCCTTTTGGCAGATGTGAAAAGTGCGATGGTATCGGTACTTTGATGGAAATAGATGAAGAGTTATTGATACCTGATAAGAGTAAGAGTATTTTGCAAGGGGCTATAGTATCTTTTGGAGAAGGATCTTTGAAACCATATTCTTGGACATATTCGATTTTTAAGTCTTTATCAGAAAGATTAGATTTTGATTTAAATACACCCATAGACCAATTAAGTAGAGAAATATTGGATATAATTCTTTACGGATTGAAGGGAGAAAAGTTAAAAGTCAATTTTGAAAGACAGGATAGACAAGGGGTATATAACCATGAATATGAGGGAGTTATACCAAATTTAAAGAGAAGATATATAGAAACTAATTCAGATTATATTAAAAGACAAGTAGAACAATTTATGAGTAATACACCTTGCCCTAAATGTAAGGGAACTAGATTAAATAATGATGCTCTAGCTGTAACGGTGGGAGATAAAAATATATATGAATTTTGTATACTTTCAATTAAAGATGAACTTAGTTTTATACAATCACTGAAGTTATCAGAAAAAGATACAATTATTGCAACTCAAATCGTAAAAGAAATTAATAATAGATTGTCATTTTTGTGTAATGTAGGTTTAGAATACTTAAATTTATCAAGAATGGCAGGAACATTATCTGGTGGTGAAGCTCAAAGAATAAGGCTTGCAACACAAATAGGCTCCAGTTTAGTAGGAGTTTTATATATTTTAGATGAACCAAG
>DAOUPR010000234.1 GCA_030626065.1 Clostridium sp.
TATGATAGAGTATGCTACTAAGTATGGATACAATATCGATGAAATAGCCTTTACTAATCCATCATTATTACATGGCGCAGCAGGGGCATATATCGCTGAAAAAATCTTTGGAATAGAAGATAAAGAAATTTTAGAAGCAGTGGTTTATCATACTACAGGTAAAAAAAATATGAGTAAATTAGAAAAAATTATATATATTGCTGATTATATTGAACCTGCAAGAGATTTCCAGGGTGTTGAGCTACTTAGAAAAACAACCTTTGAAAATCTTGATAAAGGTGTGCTTTTAGGTTTTGATATTACTATAAAGCACATAATAGATAAAGGTGGACTTTTACATCATGATACTATTGAGGGTAGGAATTATTTAATAAGTAATAAATAATATAAAGACAATGCACAATGCATAATGCACAATTTTGGATGATTTTGCTGACGCAAAATCTTTTAATTAAGTAAAAGAATAAAAGATTAAAAGATTAAAAAAACTATATTTTAGAATGTTGTTGATATTTATGATGTTTAATTTATATAAAGAACATGTTGTGTAGTTTACAGTGTATAGTGGACTGAAAACTTTTGAATCTTGTTAAATATAAATTTATAAAAACAACTCTTTAAAGCATAGTTTAAAGATAGTGCTATGTTTTAAAAGATTGTTGATATTTAAACTATAATTGCACATTGCACTCTGCACATTAATTAAGAATAAATACTTTTTATAAAAATAAAACTTATTCATATCAACAATTATTTAAAACATATACAAAGATAAAAATAGGAGGGTTATTATGAAAAAACAAATTATTAGTACAAATAAGGCACCAGGAGCTTTAGGAGCATATTCACAAGCAGTTAAGGTTGGAAATATGATTATAACATCTGGACAAATACCTATAGACCCAGCTACAGGTGTGTTAATAACAGATGATGTTAAAAAAGCTACGGAAAGAGTATTATTAAATCTTACAGCTGTTTTAGAGGAAGCTGGAGCGAAGCTAAGTGATGTTGTTAAGACAACTATTTTTCTGAAAGACATTAATGATTTTTCTAAAGTAAATGAGGTGTATGCAACGTTTTTTAATGAAAATGAACCAGCTAGATCTTGTGTTCAGGCAGGGGCGTTGCCTAAAGATGCTCTTTTAGAAATAGAAGTGATGGCAATAGTTGAATAAAGATTATTTAGAATATAAAATAAATAGTGATTTTAATGGGGAAAAATTGATTTCTTTTTTGCGAGAAAAGCTCCAACTTTCTAGTAGGTTTTCAAGGAAAGCAGCTAAAGAAGGACGGTTGCTTATAAATGGAAATGCAACAACTTTATATTCTAAGATAAATAAAGGTGATTTGTTAAAAATATATTTAGAACAAGAGAAGGGGATAAATTTTACACCTAAGGAGTTTCAAATTGAGGTACTATTTGAAGATAGGGATGTATTGGTTGTAAATAAACCTTCTGATATAGTTGTTTATAAATCTAATGATGAAAATGAAATAACTATGGGGAACGCAATATCATATTATTTTCTGAAAAATAATATAGAGGCTCCAGTAAGATTTGTTAATAGATTAGATAAAGATACTACAGGGGTTTTGCTTATTGCTAAGAATTCTTTTAGTCATATGAATTTATCAAGATTAATGAAGGAAAATAGATTTGAAAAAGAGTATTTTGCAATTGTTAAAGGTAGCCTTGTAGAAAAAAGTGGGTTAATAGATAGACCTATTATGAAAGCAGAGGATGGCATTCATAGAATTGTAGGAGAGACTGGTAAGCAAGCCTTAACTGAATATACAGTTGTAGATTCTTTTGCTGCCGGAGAGCTTATTAGACTAAAGCTTTTAACAGGAAGAACTCATCAGATAAGAGTGCATATGAAAAGCTTAGGACATGAGCTTTATGGTGATACATTATATGGTGATGGCGAATTTGATAAAGATTATATAAAGAGGCAAGCTCTTCATGCTTGTAAGTTATCATTTCCTCATCCAAGAACGTTAAAAATAATAGGAATAGAGGCTAATTTGCCAGATGATATGGTGAGGCTTATTGAAAAACTAAAATAAACATATTCAAAAAAAAGAACTACTGCAGAAGCAGTAGTTCTTTTTTAAAAAAGCTATTGTTAAAATAATAGCTTTAATTTTAATAATAATGTACAATTTACCAGGATAATTAAGGTTTCTTCTTTTTATTCTTATAAGAATATTTTATTTGATTAAAGATTTTCTGACCAAAGGAAGAAAATCATCCTCAATTGTGCATTGTGCATTGGTTTAATGTGTATTGGTTAAAGTTTATTTCTATATTTTGATAAATATATATTTCTTTTTCTTATGGATTCTATTTTTTTCTTTCTTCGTCTATCTCTAATCATTTTTCTTGTTCTCAAAAGTATAATTAAAATTAATAAAGCTAGTCCAACATATTTCAGAATAGTTAACACTGAAAAATTTGAACTATTGGTAGTATCTGTAGTGTCTTTTTCTTGAGAAAAAATAGGCTTGTCATATTCATAATCTTCTGTAGAAGCTAATTTCAATTCTCCAATTAATTCATCATCAATTATAACATTTGCAGTTAAAATTTGTTCGTTTGCTTTAAATGAAGACTGGCTAATATCCTTATTGTTAACTTTTATTTCAGGTACAGAATTTGAACCTATTTTTCTTAGATAAGTAAAATCATTTAGTGTTGCAAGTTCTATTGCTTTTTTGTCTGAGATGTTATAAGTGGAGATAACATCTCCACTTGTTTTAAAATTTACTGCCTCAAAAGTATCAAAACCATAGTCGAATAGATTTCCGATATCAATCCAATAAGTTTTTGCTTCATCGTGTAATAGTACAGCAACTAATGATACACCATCTTTTTTTGCAGTAGAAACATAAGAATGTTTAGATTGAACAGTATAACCAGTTTTTCCACCTTGACACCATTCATAGTAGTAAGAACTACCCTTTTGTATTAAGCGATTTCCGTTCCAAAGAGGTCTTTGTTCATCTTGTTTATTAGTAGGTTCAATGTAGTACATACCAGTAGTAGCTATTTCGGTAAATTCAGGGTGTGAATATAGTTCTCTAAGTATTAAAGCTAAATCATGGGCAGTGGTTCTATGATTATCGTCATATAAACCGTGAGGATTAACAAAGTTTGTATTAGTACAGCCAAGTTCTTTAGCTCTTTCATTCATTAAAATTGCAAATTCTTCAACAGAACCAGAGATATGTTCAGCAATAGCTTCTGCGGAATCATTAGCAGATGCTAATAAGAGAGCGTACATTAAATCCTGTAAAGCTATTTTTTCACCGTTATTAATATATATCTTACTTCCATCAGCAAAAGGAGGTTTTTCACCAACTTTTACGATTTCATCTAGATTGCAATTTTCTAAAGCTAATAAAGCAGTCATTATTTTAGTTGTTGAAGCAGGTGGATATTGTGCATCTGGATTTTTTGAATATAGGATTTGACCTGTATTTGCATCCATTAAAACTATACCATCAGCGGATATTTCTGATAGCTTATAATCATTGTCTGCATACGCAGGAAGTACTGAAGTTGTCAAAACTAATAAAATAGTTATAAAAAATGTGAGTAATTTTCGCATATGATACCTCCAAGCTATTTATATTTTTAGTATAACAAAAAAGCTGATTATTATCAAAAGACTTTATTGATATTTTTGTTTATTTCTTTAATAAATGTCAATACTTATTAGTAGAAATTATTTTAAAAAAAGCTATGTTTAATAATATTTTTGATATTTAGACTATTATTTATAAAATAAAACAATGATTTATAAATCAACTATTCTTAAAATAGAGTTGGAATTTTTTATAAATAATAAAAGAAAGGAATGTATTATGGGCAAAAAAGAAAAGTATATTGGATCATTAGTTTTGGTTGTAATAATAGGTTTTTTTTCAATACTTGGTTATTATATTAGTTATAGAGATAATACAGATAATACTGTTATAAGTGAAGAAGATATTTTTGAAGAAAGTGAATCTAATGAAAACAATACAAATAATTCTTTTGAAAAAGAGAAAAACAATGTTTTGGTAGACAAATCTCAGGAGGAAGTTATAGATGATTTTAAAAATGAGGAATTTATATTTGTAGAAATAAAAGGGCAAGTTAATAAACCAGGTGTTTATAAAATAGAAAAGAATAGTAGGATTATTGATTTAGTAGATGAGGCTGGAGGATTTACAAAAACAGCTTATACAATGAATATATGTCTTGCAGAAAAACTTGAAGATGAAGAGACTGTTATTGTATTTAATAAAGATGAATATACAGAAAGTCTGGAACTAAAGAGTGTTCTTAAGAATAATAGCTCTGATAATGATAGTACAGTAAGTGAATCAAAGAATGAAGATGGATATGGGAAAATTAATATAAATACAGCAAATAAAGAAAAATTAAAAGAGTTACCTAATGTTGGAGATGTAACAGCTGATAATATTATTAAGTATAGACAAAGTGTGGGAGAATTTAAGACAATTGAAGATATTATGAATGTTACTAGAATTGGTGATAAAACTTTTGCGGATTTTAAAGAACTTATTTGTGTGAATTAATCAATAGTAAAGCACTTCGATTTTTTTGAAGTGCTTTAAATATTAAGATTTTACAATTTTTAAGCTTTAGAATTTAACATAGTTTTGATAATATCTTGCCTAGTTATCTTTATTTAATAAAATAGGTGCAAACAATTTAATGCCAGCTGATCCTAGTGGTGCTGTGACTATGACCGCTAAAACTGCTAGGGCGAGTATAGTTTGTCCTGAATTTATTCCATAGTCTAAGGCAGTTCCACCTATAGCTGCTTGTACAGTAGCTTTTGGTGAGTAAGCAATAGTACAAAAGATTTTTTCTTTTATATTTAAATTTGATCCTTTAAGTGAAATAAGTACACCGATAGAGCGAGCAATAAGTCCGATTGCTATTATTAAAAGGCCAAGTAAACCAGCTTCTAAAGCAACACTAATATTTACTTCTGCGCCTATTAGTACAAATAAAAAAATTTGGGCGAAAAACCAAACTTTATTTAGATTACTTTCAAACTTAGAGGCAAAGGAATCTGATTTCTCAAGCATTATAAATCCA
>DAOUPR010000192.1 GCA_030626065.1 Clostridium sp.
AAATTTTCACTATTTTTATTAAAATAATTTGTTATTTCTGTATTTATTTTTAATTCACCATTTTGGTAATTTTCATCTAAATCTGTTAGAGCAAAAAAGTCATATATATGAAAATTAGGAGTTGAATAAAGATAAACATCTCTAAAAATACCACTCATTCTCCAAAAATCTTGGTCTTCTAACCAGCTTGCATCACTCCATCTATAAACTTCTACTGCTAATTTGTTTTCACCTTTTTTCAAGTATGGAGTTAAATCGAATTCAGAAGGAGTAAAGCTGTCTTGCCCAAAGCCTACAAATTCACCATTTACCCAAAGGTAAAAAGCAGATTCTACCCCTTGGAAATTTATGTGAATGGGTTTGTTATTCCAATTTTCGGGAACTGTGAAAGTTTTCACATATTGTCCAACTGAATTATATTTAATAGGTGCAAAAGGCGGTTTTATATCCTCGTGACCAACCCAAGGATATGTAACATTAGTGTATTGAGGGATTCCGTATCCTTCTAATTGCCAATGAGAAGGTACTTTGATTTCATTCCAGTTATTTACATCGAAGTTTTCTTTATAAAATTCTCTGTTTCTTTTTTCTATATCTCCTGAAAAACTAAATTTCCATTGACCATTTAAACACATATAATGCTTTGATTCTTTTGATTTACCAATAAGTGCTTCTTCAATTGAATCATAAGGCATAAGTGAAGAGTGAGCCTTCATTCTATTTATTTGAAAAATCTCGGGGTTATTGTTCCATTCTGGGTATCCATTTTGGGGTGCTTCGTAGTTAAATTTCTTCAACATAGTTACCTCCTTAGTTTTTAAAAATATTAATATATTAATATTATATTTTATTTGTAAGCCTTAGTATATAGTAAAATTTTAAAAAAAATATAAAAATATTAATTAAGTAAAACAAATGTAAAAACTTTACTAAATTAAGTATGTTATAATATTTTCAATTTATAAAGTAGAAATAAAATATTATAAGAAATTCAAATCTTGTTATTTTAGGATAAAAATATTTTTGTTTCAAAAAATGTATAGGAAAAGAAAATAATATAAATAATAGATGAATGATAAATATGATATAATATGAATAAATACATAAATATGGGTATTGAATTAAAAGGTGATGATGCGATGAAATTTGAATTAAAATTAATACAAGATGATGTTATTAAATATGCTAATATTTTAGCAAGGGTAATATCTGCTGATGTAGAGATAGTAGATTCAAAGCTTAATAGAATAGCTGGAACCGGGATGTTTAAAGATAAAATTAATACTAATATATTTGCAGAGGGGTATATTTATAAAAATGTACTGGAAACAGGAGAAAGACAAATCATAAAAAATCCTGGTAAACATCCTTTGTGTAAGAAATGTATTAATAGTGGTAATTGCATAGAAAAATTAGAATTAAGCTCTCCAATTAAGCTAAACAATGAGATTATAGGTGTCATTGGTTTAGTTTGTTCTGACGATAAGCAAAAGACTGTTTTGCTTGAAAAACTAGAGTCTCATCTTGAATTTTTAGATCAAATATCAGATTTTATTTCTACAAAAGTTTATGAACATAAGGAAAAAGAAAGAAATAAAGATATTATCAAAGTATTAAAACAAATAATAAATACTGTAGATCAAGGAATAATTGTCACAGATGAAGATAGTAAAATTGTTCATATGAATAGTAGTGCTATGAAGCAACTTAGAATCGACCACTTTAATTTAAATAATAATATAGAGATAATTTCAAAAAATGAATATATTATGGGTGAAGAAGAATTTAGTGTTAAGATAGATAAATCAAAATATCACTTATTAGGACATTTAATAAATCTACCTGAAGTTTTACCTAACTATAATAAAATTTTTGTATTTAACCAAATTAAGAAAATGAAAAAGGATAACTATGCTTTAACAAATGCTCATCAAACTATAACAACTAAAGAAATTTTAGGACAAACTAAATGTATGATAAATTTAAAGAATACTATAAAGAGGATAGGTTCATCAAATTCTACGGTTCTTATTTCCGGGGAAAGTGGAACAGGAAAAGAACTGATTGCAAGAGCTATTCATTCTGAAAGTAAAAGATGTAATAAACCTTTTATTGCAATAAATTGTAGTGCAATACCTGATACTTTACTGGAAAGTGAATTGTTTGGGTATGTAAAAGGAGCCTTTAGTGGAGCAAATCCAAATGGGAGAATAGGGAAATTTGAATTAGCTAATGAAGGTGTAATATTTTTAGATGAAATAGGGGACATGCCACTACATTTTCAAGTCAAAATTCTAAGAGTTTTAGAAGATAGAAAAATAGTTAGAATAGGTTCAAATAGATTAATCGACCTAGATATTAGAATAATAGCAGCTACTAATAAAGATCTTAGAAAATTGATTAAAGAAAATAAATTTAGAGAAGATTTATATTATAGATTAAATGTAATTCCAATAAAGGTTCCACCGTTAAGAAATCGAAAAGATGATATAGAGTTTATTACTAGTGAAATGATAAAAAAATACAACGTTTTATTTAATAAGAATGTGGAGAAGATAGATGAGAAAGCTAAAGAAATATTATTAGAATATTCATGGCCGGGAAATGTTCGGGAACTAGAGAATACTTTAGAATATATGATAAATATAGAAGATGGAAGTGGTATTTTAACTAAGGATATCATACCTGAAAATATATTGGATTTTTGTGATAATAGGATAGAGAAGGTTAATAAAAAGTATGAAGTAACTCGTCTTAGTGATATTGAAAAAGAATGTATATTAGAAGCTATAGAAAAATACGGCAATGATACTAAAGGAAAGAAAAAAGCAGCTTCTGTTTTAGGAATAGGGGTAGCAACATTATATAGAAGGCTTGGAGAAAAGGAAAATATATAAAGAGTTGGCACTATTTTTGCTTTATTATAGGTATAATATTTAGGAGGTCTTAATATGTTGCTTATTGGAAACGGAATAGTTATAACACAAGATGATAATATGCCATTCTTTCAAAATGGGTGCGTAGCTATAGATGGAAATTTTATAATTGAAGTAGGTGATTATACTGTTTTAAAGGAAAAGTATAAAGAAGCAGAGTTTATTGATGCTAAAAATAATATAATAATGCCTGGTAATATAAATAGTCATATGCATATTTATAGTGCTTTTGCTCGAGGAATGGCAATAGAGGGTGAGCAACCTAAAAATTTTCTTGAAATTTTAGATAAGCTTTGGTGGAAAATAGATAGGAATTTAACATTAGAGGGAGTAAAATATAGCGCACTTACTACGTATATAGAGTGCATAAAAAATGGAACCACAACTATATTTGATCATCATGCAAGTCAAGGAGCGGTCACAAATAGTTTGTTTAATATTGAAGAGGCTTCAAAAGAGTTAAATGTTAGAAGTTGTCTTTGTTATGAAGTATCTGATAGAGATGGAAATCGTATTATGGAACAAGGAATAAAAGAAAATGTTGATTTTATAAAACACTGTAATAATGCTAGAGATGATATGACAAAAGCAATGTTTGGACTTCATGCTTCTTTTACTCTTTCAGATTCAACTTTGCATAAATGCAGAGAAGCTACGGAAGGATTAAACACAGGATTTCATATTCATGTAGCGGAAGCTTTGGATGATCAGATTGACTGCATAAATAAATACCATAAGAGAGTTGTAGAGAGATTAAGAGATTTTGATATTTTAGGAAATAAAACAATAGCTGTTCATTGTACGCATATAAGTGATGAAGAAATGGACATTATTAAAGAAGAGAATACTATGATAGTTCATAATCCAGAGTCGAATATGGGAAATGCAGTAGGGTGTGCAGAGACTATAAAAATGATGGATAAGGGTATATTAATGGGACTAGGCACTGATGGTTACACATCAGATATGTATGAATCAATGAAGGTGTCAAATATTATTCACAAGCATAATTTGAAAGAACCTAGAGTTGGATTTATGCAAACTTATAAAATGATGTATCAAAATAATAGAAAAATAGCTTCAAAATACTTTGAGAAACCAATAGGGATATTAAAAAAAGATGCTTATGCAGATATCATTATTATAGAATACAATCCTTTGACTCCTATGAATAAAGATAATTATTTTGGTCATATTTTATTTGGAGTAACAGGTAAAAGTGTAATTACTACAATAATAAATGGTAAAGTTGTTATGAAAAATAGAGAATTAATCTCAGTAGATGAAAAAGAAATATATGAAAAATCAAGAATGGCTGCAGAAAAGCTTTGGCGAAAAATATAAAGAATTATCAAAATGATAAAAACTATTATGTATAGAATTATCATTTTGATAATTTTTTTTGTCAAGTAATCTTTTAAAATAAAAAGCTATATTTTAAAGCTATGTTGATATTTAATTAAAGATTTTCTGACTGAAAGGAAGAAAATCATCCTCAATTGTGCATTGTGCATTGTAAATTGTGCATTAATTTAAAATAAATACCCTTTTAAAAAAACTTTAATAGTACCAATAAAGCTTCAAAGTATAGACTAAGTCAAATATCTATATTTTGGCACAAATTATGCTTTAAATATTTTTACAGAAGTATATACTAGGAGGTTATATTATGGACGAAAAAATTAAATGGATTAAAAACGATATTGCCAGAGATAAAAAAAGCATAAATTCTTTAAAGTATTTTGATTTAGAAAAAATAAAATATGTAAAGAAATTTCACGAAAGTTTTCCTGTGTATTCAAAGACTCCACTTAGAAGATTGAAAAATTTAGCTAGTAAATTAGGAGTATCAGAAATATTAGTTAAAGATGAATCTTATAGATTTGATTTGAATGCATTTAAGGTGCTTGGAAGTTCATTTGCTATGGGTAAATTATTATCTGAAAAATTAGAGATACCAATAAATGAATTAACTTTTGACATACTAAAAAAAGAAGAAATAAAGAAAACATTAGGAGATATTGTTTTTATTACTGCTACAGATGGAAATCATGGAAGAGGACTTGCTTGGACAGCTAATCAATTAGGATATAAATCAGTAGTTTATATGCCGAAAGGTTCTTCAAATATTAGGCTTGAAAATATAAGAAAAGAAGGAGCAGAAGCTTCTATAACAGAGTTTAATTACGATGATGCTGTTAGACTTGCTCTTAAAGATGCTAATAAATATGGATACCAAATAATTCAAGATACAGCTTGGGAAGGTTATGATGATGTTCCTGAGTGGATTATGCAAGGATATTCAACATTAATGCTTGAAACTGTAGAACAAATAGAGGAGATTAAGCTTGAAAAACCAACACATGTATTTATACAGGCTGGGGTAGGGTCATTGGCAGGAGGAATACAAGGGTTTTTATCAGCATATTATGGAAATGATAGGCCAATCACTGCAATAGTTGAACCTATAAAGCAGATTGTATGTACAGGTCAAAGGTCAATAATAAGATAACCAATGTTACAGGGGATATGGATACAATAATGGCAGGGCTAGCTTGTGGAGAACCAAATCCTATTGGTTGGGAACTATTAAATAATTATAGTGATATGTTTATTTCTTGCGATGAATATGTAACGGCGAATGGTATGAGAGTTCTTGGAAATCCATTAGATGGAGATGAAAAAGTAATATCTGGCGAGTCAGGAGGTGTAACGCTTGGTATAGTATATTCAATATTAAATGATCCAAAATTAAAGAAACTAAAAGAAGAATTGAAAATAGATGACAAATCTAGAATTATGGTTATAAGCACTGAAGGAGATACAGACCCTGATAGTTATAGAAAAATAGTTTGGGAAGGCGCTTTTCATAGCGAAGATTAGGATATATTTTAAAATAGAGTCAAAGATTAACGAGGAGGATATTATGATTAAAGAAATTGATTCCAAAGAAATTCTCAATTTAGCTTCTACGTATAAAGAGGATATGACTAAGTTTTTAAGAGATATGATTTCAATACCCAGTGAGAGTTGCGGGGAAAAGCAAGTTGTTTTAAGAATAAAAGAAGAGATGGA
>DAOUPR010000267.1 GCA_030626065.1 Clostridium sp.
CAATTGATATCTGCGCAGATGCTATAATTATATTTGCGAGACGTCATGCTGAAAAAGCATTAGAAATGGCGAGAAATGAAAAAAAACCAGAAAGAAAAAAAGAACTAAATGAAATAGCAGAAATATGTAATCATGTTCCTGCTAATGCGCCTAGAACCTTTAGAGAGGCATTACAGGCATATTGGTTTATACATTTAGGAGTAGTTATAGAGTTAAATACTTGGGATTCCTTTTGTCCAGGAAGATTAGACCAGCATTTATATCCTTTTTATAAAAATGAAATTGAGGCTGGTACTTTGACTCGTGAAAAAGCTAAAGAGTTATTAGAATGCTTTTGGATAAAATTTAACAATCAACCTGCACCTCCAAAAGTAGGAATTACATTAAAAGAGAGTGGAACTTATACAGATTTTTCAAATATAAATATTGGTGGATTGAAGGTCGATGGATCAGACGGGGTAAATGAAGTATCATATTTATTATTAGATGTAATTGATGAAATGAGATTACTTCAACCAAGCTCTAATGTTCAAGTAAGCAAAAAAAATCCTAATCAATTTGTCAAGAAAGCTTGCGAGGTGATTAGAAAAGGTTGGGGTCAGCCTTCTGTATTCAACGCTGATTCAGTAGTTCAGGAGCTTCTTAATCAAGGAAAATCAATAATAGATGCAAGATGTGGAGGTACTAGTGGATGTGTAGAAACAGGAGCATTTGGTAAGGAAGCATATATTTTAACAGGTTATTTTAATTTAGTTAAGATTCTCGAGATTACGCTTAATAATGGAGTTGATATAAATACTGGTAAAAAACTTGGAATTGAGACAGGAAAACCATCTAGCTTTAAATCCTTTGAACAATTAATAGATGCATTTAAGAAACAGATGAGACATTTTATTGATATAAAGGTTAGTGGCAATAACATTATTGAAAAGTTGTATTCGAAATATATGCCTGCACCTTTTTTATCGATAATTATAGATGATTGCATAAAAAAAGCTAAGGATTATAACTCTGGTGGAGCAAGGTACAATACAAACTATATTCAAGGGGTTGGAATCGGAAGTATTACGGACAGCCTATCTGCCATAAGGTATCATGTTTTTGATAAAAGAACGATTAAAATGCAAGAATTGCTGGATGCATTACAAGACAATTTTAAAGGACATGATAAGACAAGATTAATACTTATAAATAAGACACCAAGATACGGTAATGACGATAATTATGCTGACGAAATAATGTCATTAGTATTTAATGTTTTTCATGATGAGGTCAATGGTAGGAGAAATATGAAGGGTGGCTTCTATAGAATTAACATGCTTCCAACTACTTGTCATGTATATTTTGGCTCAGTAATTGGTGCAACACCAGATGGAAGAAAAGCTGGAGAACCACTTTCAGAGGGTATTTCTCCTGTTCAGGGGACAGATAAAAATGGACCTACATCAGTTTTAAAATCAGCATCAAAAATGGATCATTTAAGAACAGGAGGAACCTTGCTCAATATGAAATTTTCTCCTAATATTTTAGAGGGTTATGAAGGAATTAGTAATTTAACAGGCTTGATTAGAGCTTATTTTAAACTAGATGGACATCATGTACAGTTTAATGTTGTAAATGCTGATACTCTTAGAAAAGCACAACTAGAGCCTGATAAATATAAAAATCTTATAGTTAGAGTTGCAGGATACAGTGATTATTTCAATAATTTAAATAAAGGATTACAGGATGAGATTATTGCAAGAACAGAATATAAGTCATTTTAAGATATTAAGAGTATCTTTTTATCTAAAAGTAATTGAAAGTGATTAGTTGTCAAGAAGTGCAAAAAAAAATTCTTTTTTAGCATTTCTTGTTTTTTTTGGAATAAAAAAATAAAAATTTGTTATAAAGGTGGAAATAATATAAAATAAATTGTAGAATATAAAGATAGGAACGTTATAAATCTAAACACAATAAGAGGAGGAATTATCATGAAAAGTAAATTACCTGTTGCATTATCAAACAGACATGTTCATTTAAGCAAGGAACATATCGATATATTATTTGGAGAGGGCTATGAACTGAAGAAATTAAAAGATTTATCACAACCTGGTCAATATGCATGTGAAGAAAAAATTGATGTTGTTGGACCTAAGAGAACAATTAAAGGTGTTAGAGTTTTGGGGCCAGCAAGAAATAATTCTCAAGTAGAAGTTTCTTTAGCAGATGGATTTGTGTTAGGATTAACTCCTCCAGTGAAAGATTCAGGAGATATAGCAGGTAGTCCAGGAGCAAAGCTAATTGGGCCAAAAGGCGAGGTGGATTTAACTGAAGGAGTTATTGCAGCAGCTAGGCACATACATATGCATACAGATGATGCTAAAGAGTATGGTGTAGAAGATAAGGATAGAGTTAAAATTAAAGTTGGTGGAGAAAGAGGTCTAGTTTTTGAAAATGTTTTAGTAAGAGTAAATCCAACCTATGCTCTAGAAATGCATGTAGATGTAGATGAAGGAAATGCTGCAGGTATAAAAAACGGAGATATGGTTGAGTTAATCAAATAAAAACATTTTAATAGTTAGTTATATTACTATATATAGAATATTTATAGTTTTTGAAAAGACAAGTTAACACAGACAGGGATAATATTTATCCTTGTCTTTTAATTTTATAAGATGTGACAATTTCTGAAGAAAAACTCAGAATGTGATATTATGCTAAATAATTATCCTTCTGTGAAGTACATAAAATGTATAAAAAAAGCTAGCTTAATGTGTTGCATACATGTAGAATTTTTTGCTTAGATTGTGTAAATAATATAATTGAAAATATGTTATTTTGAAATTATTATTAATTAAAAACAGTTTAGAATAGACTGTTTTTTTTTAATTAGAAATGCAACCAAATGAAAATCATTCTCATATAGATACAATATCAAATAATAATCATTATCAATAAAGGAGTGATATGAGATGTGTGGTATTGCAGGATGGTTAAGTTATGAAAGTGATTTAGTAGAAAGAAAAAAAATTATTAAAGATATGACAGATACTTTGAGTAAAAGAGGTCCTGATGAATATGGGTATTTCATATCTCAAAAGATTCTATTTGGACATAGAAGACTTACAGTGGTAGACCCAGATGGAGGCAAACAGCCTATGATCAAACATTTGGGAGCAAGAAAGTATGTATTAATCTATAATGGTGAATTGTACAATACTGAGGAGATTAGAAAAAAACTGCTAGATAAAGGACATTCATTTGATACCTATTCAGATACAGAAGTTTTGTTAACATCATATATAGAATGGGGACCAGAGTGCTTGCAATATTTAAACGGTATATTCGCCTTTGGTATTTGGGATGAAAATAATGAAACTTTATTTCTTGCTAGAGATAGATTGGGTGTTAAGCCATTATTTTACTCTTATAAGAATGGTTCAATAGTGTTTGGTTCAGAAATAAAAACATTATTGGCACATCCTGAAATTGAGCCTATTGTGGATGAAAATGGATTGTTAGAAATATTTGGGCTAGGTCCTGCAAGATCGTTAGGTAGCGGGGTATTTAAGGATATAAATGAAATACCGCCTGCGTATAGTTTAACTTGCTCATGTGAAGGAATAAAACTAAAGGAATATTGGAAACTAGAAGCTAGATATCATTCAGAAGATTTAAATACAACTGTAGAACATACTAGAAGTTTAGTAGTAGATGCAATTGAAAGACAATTAGTTTCTGATGTGCCTGTGTGTACATTCCTTTCTGGGGGACTCGACTCAAGTGCAATATCTGCTGTGGCAGCAAATGCATTCAAAAGAGATGGAAAGGGAGTCTTAAATACTTTTTCAATTGACTATATCGACAATGAAAAATATTTTAAAGCTAACGAGTTTCAACCAAACTCTGATTCATTTTGGGTAAAGAAAATGTATGGGTTTATTGAGAGTAACCATCATAATATTGAATTAGAGAGTTCTAATTTAGCATTTGCCCTTCGTGAATCTGTTCTAGCAAGAGATTTACCTGGAATGGCGGATATAGATTCATCACTATTCTTATTTTGTAAAGAGGTTAG
>DAOUPR010000190.1 GCA_030626065.1 Clostridium sp.
CTATTACAATCATTGCAATCACAAAAACTGTAAGCAATATATAGCCAATAAGAGCTGCTGGTTTATTTTTTAAATTTTTTATATGATTAATAAAACTTCTTCTCATAATATAAAATAAAGGACCCATGTTTTTCCCCCTCTTTTCTTTTTTCCTATATTCTAATATTTAGCTTATATTTACTGTTTTGTATTATTAACAATTCTTATTATAATATAGTGTGCAGTTTATGGTGTGAAGTGTGGAATGTGAAGTGTGAAGTTAAGGATGATTTTGCTATGCAAAATCTTTAATTAATTTTAAGATTCTCTGCGGAACGAAGAGAATTATCCACAATTGTGCATTTTGCATTGTGCATTGTGCATTTAATTGTTTTCCGTTACTTTAAAGAACATTTCTTCTAATGATTCGTCGCTTTCTTCAATTTCTTTCCTTGTCTTTGCAAGCACGATTTCACCTTTGTTCATTATTAATGTTCTATCCCATATTTCATCAATGCTATCAATTATATGTGTACTAATAAGTACTGTGGACCCTGCTTCTTTTAATTCAAGAAATACTTTTTTAAGTTCTTTTATAGCTTTTGGGTCAAGACCAATCATGGGCTCGTCAAATAGTACAACTTTTGGATTTACAATTAATCCACAGCAAATACTTACTTTCTGCATCATTCCTTTAGACAACTCTTTACCGAACTTACCTCTTTTATCTTCTAAATCAAATCTTTTTAATAACTCTTCTGCTTTTTCTTTATACTCAGTTATTCCATAAGCTTTTGCAATAAACTGAATATGTTCATCAATTGTAAGCATATCATATAAAGATGGTGCTTCTGGTATATATGCAAATATTCTCTTAGCATCTTGTCCTTTGTTATCAAATCCGTTGACTTTTACTTCTCCATCATATCTAAGCAACCCTGTTATACATTTAATTGTAGTACTTTTCCCTGCTCCATTAGGTCCAAGTAATACAGCAATTTCACCATCCTCAACTGTAAAATTTAAATTATTAACCGCTAAAAAATCGTCGTACTCTTTGGATAAATTCTTAACACTTAACATAAAATCCTCCTTTAATTCCAAAATTAATTATAATGCCAGATTATTAACAATATCCTTATGGTAACATATTAAAGTTAATTATTCTTATATTGGTTAAAAATGAATTACAAAACTCATTTTTATGAATATTAATTGACTAATTTATGAATTTAATGTTAATATAGTATAATATTATATTAATAGATATCTTGTAAAGTGGTGAAATGATGAATAATAAAAATAATCTCAAAAAAATATTAAAAAAAATTTCTTTTTTACTTATATATATATCAGTAATTTTTTTAGCTTTCTTTGAATTCTCGTGGTTTACTTTTATTTTAACTGACATGGAAATTCAGCCTTCAAATATAGATTTTGCATTATACTATATTTTTGTACCTATGAGAACTCTAATTACTGGAGTAATTGCAATAGTACCAAATTTTAAAACTCTCAATAATCTGCTTGTTATCTCTGGCTATATGATAGTTGAGGTACTATGGACAACTCTTCTATTCTTTGGAACTAGAAAATATATGGGAAATTACTTTGGAAGTTCAATCTTTGCCGCAAGCTCACTTGCATTTATTTGCAATTTAGCTTTATTAATTGCATTATGTATAAAATTTTATATGCTTTATAAAGAACTAAATATGAATAAATAAATGCACAATGCACAATTTGGATGATTCTCCTCGTTCCTCGGAGAATCTTTAATTTATTTAAAGATAACAAAAGGTAATAGATAGATTTGCGTAAACACAAATCTATCTACTACCTCATTTATAATGTCAGTAATAAGTAATTAATTCATTACTCCTTTAATCTCTTAATTTTTTAATCTTTTAATCTTTTAATCTTTTAATCTCTTAATTTTTCAATTTTTCAATTTTTTAATCTTTAATCTTTAATCTTTAATCTTTAATCTTTTAATCTTTCAATCTTTCAATTAAATTCCAGAAATATTTTAGCTCCGCTAAAATATTTCATCCTCAATTGTGCATTGTGCATTGTGCATTGTGCATTTTCTTTATCCATGTGCATTGTGCATTTTCTTTTAATATTTTCTTTTAAAATATCATTCTCCAAACTGCAGTAGTTATCATACATACTATTATCCCTATAAATGTCGGAATTAATGTTCCTATGATTGTCCATTTAATACTACCCGTTTCTTTTTTTATTGTCATGATTGTTGTACCACACGGCCAATGAAGCAAACTAAATAACATTGTATTTAATGCTGTAAGATATGTCCATCCATGTCCAATCAATATTTGCCTCAAAGATTCTATACTATCAAATTCTATTAAGGTTCCTGTTGAAAGATATGCCATTAAAAGTATAGGTAATACTATTTCATTTGCTGGAAGGCCAAGTATAAAGGCCATTAGAATATACCCGTCCAATCCCATTAGATTTGCCAGTGGTTGTAAAAAAGCAGCCATATGTTGTATTATACTTATATCTCCAATATACACATTTCCTAAAATCCAAGTTATAGCACCTGCTGGTGCAGCTATAACAATTGCTCGACCAAGCACAAACATTGTCCTATCTATAATAGATGTATAAATAACTCTAGCTACTTGAGGTTTTCTGTATGGAGGTAACTCTAACGAAAAGCTAGAAGGCACTCCTTTAAGCAAAGTTTTTGATAGAATATAAGATACTAGCAGTGAAATTAATATTCCAATTACAACCATAGCCGTTACAGCTAAAGCCGGCAATATACCACCTAAAGAACCTGTATTTTTCGTTACTAGGAATACGGAAGCTATAGCTATCAGTGTAGGAAATCGTCCATTACATGGTATAAAATTATTTGTTAATATAGCCACTAGCCTTTCCCTTGGCGAATCAATAATTCTACATCCTATGACTCCTGCTGCATTACATCCTAATCCCATACACATTGTAAGACATTGCTTTCCATGAGCACAGGCTTTCTTAAAAAGATGATCTAAATTAAAAGCAACTCTCGGTAGATATCCTAAATCCTCAAGTAAAGTGAACAAAGGAAAAAATATAGCCATAGGTGGTAGCATTACAGATATTACCCATGCTAATGTCCTATACAAACCAAGTACAAGAATTCCATAAAGCCAATTTGGTGCCTCAAAATAATTAAACATGCTTGCTAATTTATCTTCAAAACTAAACAATAAATTTGCCAGCATTTGTGATGGATAGTTGGCCCCTGTTAATGTCAGCCATAAAACTATGGCTAAAATTGAAAGCATAATTGGAATACCAAATATTCTCGATGTAATATAATTGTCTATTTTTCTATATTTTTTAAAAGTTTGATTTTTTCGCTGTACATAATTTTTATTAATTTCCTCTGCTTTATTATAAATACGATTCATAATAGATTCACGTATTAAGCTTTTATTTTTCCTACATTTTTTATCTCTTTCATTAATCAAAACATGGTTGATTTTCTCCCAATCAACATCATTTATTTCTTTTTTAATTGATGTAATGAGTCCTTCCTCTCCATCAATCAATCTCAAAGAAAGCCATCTAACATTTACGTTATTTACATTATCCACAATTAATGCACTTAATTCATTCACTTTTTCTTCAATTTTATCCTCATATTTAAGTATTATTGGCGATATTTTTTCTTTTTGAGCAGATATGTTGTAAACTATTTTTTTTAACTCATCTATACCTTCACCACTTCTTGCAGCAGTAGTTATAACCGGAATACCTAGTTCTTTACTAATTCCTTCTTTATCTATAATTATGTCTTTTTTCCTAGCTTCATCTATTAAGTTGATGCACAAAATCACATTTTTCTTCATTTCCATAATTTGAAATACAAGATTTAAATTTCTCTCTAAACAAGTGGCATCAGTTACAACAATTACTGCATCTGCATTACCAAAACAAAGAAAATCTCTAGCCACCCTTTCTTCCTCTGATGAAGAAAACAAAGAATATGTGCCTGGCAAATCCACTACTACAAAGTCTTTCTCTTTAGTGATAAACTTTCCTCTAGCATTTGCAACTGTTTTTCCTGGCCAATTTCCAGTATGCTGATGAAGACCAGTTAGTGCATTGAAAACAGTACTTTTCCCTGTATTGGGGTTTCCTGCAAGTGCAACTATAAACTCATCTTTCTTCTTTTCAATCTTAAATATTTCTTTCAAACTATCCTTACCCGTTGATTTATAGGTAAGACCCATCCTTATAAACCCCCTTTTTCAAGATTAAGTGTGAAGTGTGCAATGTGAAGTGTGAAGTTGAGGATGATTTTGCTAAGCAAAATAGAATATTTAATTAAAAGATTTCCGAAGAATGAGGAAATCATCCATCATTTCACACTTCACTCTTCACACTTCACACTCTTTACAACAAAAACTTTGTCTGCCTCTTCTTTCCTTAATGCTATCATCGTTTCTCTTATATAATATAAAGTCGGATCTCCTGAGGGTGCTTTTCTAATCACTTCAATAACAGCCCCTTTAGTAAACCCAAGCGCCAACATTCTTTCTTTTAGAAAATCTGTTGCTGTCAAACATATCACTTCTACTTTTTCTCCAATTCCTTTATCACTTAGTTTTTCCATCGCCTTAATAACCCCACTCTTTCCTATTTATACTTTTATCATCTTAATATGTTATTTTGCTTAGGCTAACTTATATTTTTAGCCTAAGCTAACTTTTTCTCATAGCTCGAGCTAACTTAACAACTAGTTTATATTATGTTTCTTTTATTATCCTTGTTACTATTTCTTTCATAATTTGCAACTACAACACAATACAAATTGGCAATTGGCAACTATAACACAATACAAATTTGCAATTTGCAATTTGCAATTGGCAATTGGCAATTAATGATGATTTTGCTATGCAAAATCTATAAATTAATTAAAAGATTAAAGATTTTCTGACCAAAGGGAAGAAAATCATCCACAATTGCAAATTGCAAATTATTTTTTCGAAAGGCATTGCAAATTGCAAATTATGTTTTAAAACATAGCTATAATAAAAGACGACAGTCTTATATGTCGTCTTTTATTTGCCTATTTTTTTATGAAATTTATTAATTACCTGTGGCTCATCTTTAATATACTTAAGAAATTGCTCAAAATACCAAATTGTTTTCTTACTTATTGAATGCTCTATTTTTTCAGTTTGTTCAAATACATCTTCTGTTGGAGCTATAGCTCTTAGAAATTCTTCAATTATTTTATGTCTATAAAGAAGCGCTTTACCAATATCTTTTCCTCGTTCTGATAATGTTATTGCCCCGTATTTTTCATAATTTACAATATCCATATCGTTCATTTTTTTTATCATCTTTGTAACCGACGGTGGCTTCACATTTAAGTGCTCTGATAATTCTTTAGTCCTTGTATATACTTTTTTTTCTGATAATCTATATATCATCTCAATATAATCTTCCATTGAAGGGGTTATATCTTTCCATTCTTTCATCATATATCCTCTAAAAGTATAAAAATCTTCTCCGTTCATATAATCACCCTTCTTTTCTAAAACATAATGTGCAATTTGCAATGTGCAGTGTGCAATTATTGATGATTCTCTCTCTTTGGTCGAGAATCTTTAATAAATTAAAGACTGTGAGTATTAAATATATGTGCTTTTTTATATTTTAGAACGAGAAAAAGGTGAAACTCTTGCCATGCAACCATCATTTATTTAGTTAATATTAATGATTCTTATTTATGAATTTTTAATTCAATTAGGGATGATTTTGCTTATCAAAATCATCCCTAATTGCAAATTGCTAATTGCTAATTAAAAAAAGCCCCAGTTTAACTGAGACCAATTTTTCCCACATTGAATATTAATTTATCCACACTGTCATCACCATATTTATCCACATTCTCATCACCATGCTCGCCCGCATACTCGTCAACAACAACCCTGCAATTTTCATATATCTCGCCTTTTATAATCATTTTTGCAAGACTTGTTTCTAATGTGTTCTGAATATACCTCTTTAAAGGTCTAGCTCCATATACTGGATCGTAGCCTTCTCTTGCCATATGTTCTTTAGCCTTTTGAGTAACTTCAAGTTGTATTCTTTTTTCAGTAAGTCTTTTTCTTATTTCATCTAAGAAAATATCAATTATTTTTTCGATTTCTCC
>DAOUPR010000133.1 GCA_030626065.1 Clostridium sp.
CCAAATAGTAGCTTCTCTTTCGTATTCAGCATTCCATTTTTCAGCATAGTCTCTACGAGCATCAGCATATATAGTTCCGATATCAATTTGACCAGAAGCTAAACGAGCCATAGTACTACCATAAGAATCAGTTTGAACAACATTTTCTAAATCAGTAATTGCAAGACCAAAGTTATCTTGTAACCAAATTGTTGGGTAAATGTAACCTGATGATGAAGTTGAAGAACGAACTCCCCAGTTAACTCCTTCGATATCTTCTTTAGTTAACTCTTCGCCATTGTTGATTTTCTCTAATATAGCTTGTCCTTTTTCAGATGGACCAGCAACTAATAAACCTCTATAGTAAGTAACTTGCTCTTCAATAGCTTCAGTTGCATTTCCGTCATTCCAATCTTTTGGAGTATCAGAATCTTTGTTTAATCCTGCACGAGTAGCTGTTAAAAGAACATCAGCACCATCGTCATATAATACATAAGTACCGCCTGGAATAAATCCTACATCAGCAGTTCCAGCAGATAAAGCTTCACCAACTGCTTCATAACTTGTACCAACTTGTATATCAACATTCTCTACGTCATAACCTTCTTTAGCTAACTCGTCTGTTAAAAGAGTTTTTAATGGGTCAGTTGCAGCAATAATTTCTTCTGGTTCTCTTGATGGAACAAAATACACTACTAAATTTTCTAAAGTTTTAGTTTCTGTTGCTGCGTCGTTTGTTGCTTCATTGTTTGTTGCTTCATTGTTCCCGCATCCTACAAATAATGCAGAAGCCATTACAAGTGTTAATACTAATGCCATAATTCTTTTCATTTTTTTCCTCCTAAAGTTTGAGTTACTTTTTAAGTTACTATTGAATTATATCATCAAGTAAACATTTAGTAAACATTCAGTAAACATTTCTAAGATATTTTCCTATTCTTAACGCCTCTATCAGAAACAACCGTAATAATCTTTCTTTAAATATTCATAAATTAATAGTATAATTAGAAATTGTGAGGTGATTTAATTGACTAAAGAAGATTTACTTTATTTTAAAGATTTTTTTCTGAATTATGTAAAAAATTTTCATTCAAAAGACGAAACTATTCAAAAAAATATAACACTAAAAAAAGACCATACCATGAGGGTATTAGAAAATATATCTATTATTACAAAAAACCTAGCCTTGGATGAAAATTCTGTTGTCTTAGCTCAAACAATAGCTCTTTTCCATGATATTGGCAGATTTTATCAGTTGAAAAAGTATAAAACTTTTAGTGATGCAAATTCAGAAAACCATGCAGAGCTCGGACTTAAAGTTTTAGAAGAAACTAAAATTCTTGATAGATTATCAAAAGAAGACAAAACTATAATTATGAAAGCTATAAAATATCATAATATGTACAAACTTCCTACTAATGAAAAAAAGGAACACCTCTTCTTCTCCAAATTAATAAGAGATGCAGATAAAATTGATATATACAAAGTCCTAACCGATTATTATAAAGAACTTGAACTAGGCCTTGATTTAAATCCTGCTCTAGAACACAATCTTCCAAACACAAAGACCTACTCTCCCATAATAATTGATGATATACTAAACTTTAGAAATTCAGATTCAAAATTAATTAAAACAAGATATGATATGAGACTTTTAACTCTCACTTGGGTTTTTGATGTAAACTTCAATATAAGTATTAATTTAATAAAAGATAGAAATTTCATAAATAAAACCTTAAAAGTTTTACCTGACAATGAAGACATGACTAATGTTAGATTAGCGCTACATAATTATATGAATAATTTTGGAAATAAAAAGAAGTAGCGCTTTGCTACTTCTTTTTACTTCCAATGCTTTTGTGTAAATTCACATGCTTTCTTTGAAGCATCTTTATTATTCTCTTAATACTTTCCAAAATCTGAATCATTTAATGAAATTCTCGTTGTTTGAGTTATTTCTTTTTTATTTTCTCCATTAGTTTGCATATTTTCGAGCATTCTTAGTACCTCTGGATTAATACTTTCTTGATCATGTCTTTCTATCGCTGTTGTCTCTTTAAGATTAAATATTGCCGCTTGTGTTTTTAACATAGCTGCTTGACTTGATAATTCTTCACTAGCCGCTGCCGTTTCTTCAGCCGTTGCACTTGTTGTTTGTACAACATCAGCTATCAGTGTCACTCCTTGATTAACTTGCTCAACACCTCTTGCCTGCTCATTAGATGCTACTGCAATCTCACCAATTAATTCTGTGGCTTTAGATACATCTTCAACTATTTTACTAAGTGCCTCCGCTGTATCATTTGCAATTTTTGTTCCTCCTTCAACCTTATGGATTGAACCTTCTATCAACGTTGTAGTTTCTTTTGCAGCCTCTGCTGATTTAGCTGCAAGATTTCTAACTTCTTCTGCAACTACTGCAAATCCCTTACCATGTTGACCTGCTCTAGCTGCTTCTACCGCTGCATTAAGAGCTAGTATATTTGTTTGGAATGCTATATCATCTATAGCTTTGATTACTTTAGAAATATTATTAGATGACTCATTGATTTCTGCCATTGCTTCTAGCATACTAGTCATTTGTTCATTTCCTTGCATTGCATTCTTTTGTGCTTTCTCAGCTATACCCTTGGCTTTTTCTGCATTATCCGCATTATGTCTTGTTTGTGAGGCTATCTGATCAATTGAAGATGTTAACTCTTCAACTGAACTTGCTTGTTCAGTTGCACCTTGTGACAGAGACATACTTGAATCAGATACCTGATTAGATCCTGCAGCAACTTGCTCTGAAGCAGTATTAATATTGCTCATTACTGAGTTTACTTTAGTTGTCATATCTGCAAAAGCTTTTGCAAGTTGTCCAATTTCATCTTTCGAATTAACATTTATATCTACATCTAAATTACCATCAGCGATTTCATTTGCTACACCAACCAATGAATTAATAGGTTTTGTCACTTTCGCAGCGATGTATATAATAACCCCAATAATTATTGCTACTGCAATTAAAACTATAATTGCCAAACTAAGCATTATGGCATCTATTTTATCTTGAAAATCGCTTCGTGGCATTGTAGCTACAATTTTCTGATCCTCTACCTGTTTGAACGCAGCATACATAGTTTCTTCATTATAATCATAAGAAAACTCTCCACTATCCATTTCAAGAATCGGCTCTAACACAGGGATATTATGAATATCAGTTCCTATATTTTCTGGATTATTGTGATAAAGAGTTAAGCCATCTCCATCAATGATGTAGGCATATCCACTTTTCCCAATCTTAAGCCCCTCTATCAAAGTCTGTAAGCCAATATCTTCGTTCATTTCATCGATATAAGTTGGTAATAATCCAATTTGAACAATACCTGGCTCGTCTAATCTAGATACGCCAATATATTGAAAGAGTTCTTTGTCTGTACCTCTTTCAGCTGGTTGCTGTGCTAATCGACCATTCTCCTGTCCAATTAACTCGATAAATGGTTTCGTTTGCTCTGAAGTACTAAAATCAAACCCGTAAAACCCATCATCTGTTCCGTAAGTCAGCACACCATTTCCGTCTGTAATATGTATTTCATCTACACCTAGACTATCTGCTAATGTCTGTAAATTGCTCTGTTCTAACATCTCAGGATTAGCCTTTATTGTTTCAGCAATTGATTCTGCTAAATCTAGATTCTTTTCATCTAAAGTACTAAAAAATAGATGTTGAATCTCTCCACGTGCTTTAATGTTACTCTCTAAATTTTCTAGCTGACTTTCCATTTGAGCCTTAATTAATCCTAAAGCTAAATCTTGTTCAACTTGTTTGTAAATCACAACACCAGTAATCATAAATACAACTATTAGTACGCTAGTAATAGGTATTAGTATTTTGTTCCTTAATTTCATTTTGTTCGATAATTTCATTTTTCCCTCCCGTATAAGTATTAATTATTAGTATAATTAAATTATTTTAATTGAACAGACTAATATTCTACAAATTGTTCTATTAGCTTTAAATTTTATCCAACATTTTAAATATATCAAATTTTTAATTAAATAACAATGTAAATTCCGACTTTTATCTGGTATTAGATAAAAACTAGTAAAAATACTTTAAAGTAGTTATTGACATTAATCTATTCCTTTTTTATCAATAAGAGTTTCAAAAACAATTAATACATAAAACAGCTTATCAGCATTTCAATTATTTCTTCATCCTCTCCCCTACCTAGAAGAATAGAATCCATTGTGGCTAAAAAAATCCATCGTGAAGTTATCATTAATTGTTCTTCACTACAATTCTTTTTCCCCTCTGATTTTTTTATAAATCCAAATATTATCTTCTCAATTCTTCCATGGATTTGAACTTTTGACTCACCTATTTTACCTACAAAAGCATTAATACTATTCAATTCTCTTCCTAATCCCTTCCTAGCTTTAATTTCATCCTTAAGAATCCTATAAAAGTCTCTTATTTGAATTTCAATTTCAGTTTCTAAAGAAATTTCTTCTAACCTTTCAATTGTCTTCTGCCAACTAGCCACAAAAAGTTCTTCTAATAAAACTTGATTTGAAGGAAAATAATTATACAAAGTTCCTACAGCTACATTAGCTTCTTTTGCCAAAGCTCTCATAGAGCAAGCTTTAACTCCTTTTTCTTTTATTATTTCACCTGCTACTTCTAAAATTTCTACTTTTGAAATAACCTTTTGTCTCATGCACATTCCTCACTTACAACAATATGATTAGTTATTTCTTCTTCTATTTTATTTAACTTAATAAACGGTATTATTAATAGTAATGATAAAATTACCGTTAATACGTCTGCTACCATTTGACTCATCAACACCCCTTGTGCTCCTAGATATTTGGGTAAAATATAAACAGCCGGAATACAGAATATTCCTTGTCTAGAAACACTTAATAGTAATGATTCTTTTCCTTTACCTAATGCTTGATAAAAAATAGTAATGGTATTACTAACAGCCATCATTATTAGTCCAATAGAATAATATCTAAGTCCACTAGTAGCAAATTGTGAAACCTCCTTTGACGCTTTAAAGGCACCCATAATCTGAGGTGAAAATACATTCATAATAACTCCAAAGAAAGTAACTATTCCGACACAAACCAATATAGTATATTTTAAGGAACTCATTACACGCTCTTTATTTCCTGCACCAATATTGTATCCTGCAACTGGCTGAAATCCTTGTCCAAAACCGAAAAGCACATAGGTAGCTACCATAGTTACTTTTGTAACTATAGCCATTGCTGCCAGTAGATTTGTACCTCCACTAGAAATAGCAGCCTGATTCATCAATGCTAAAGCTAAACTAACTAAAACCTGCTTGAAAAATGTAGGAGCACCTACAGTCAATATTTCACGGTACAAAGACCACTTCAAAGCAAAGTTCTTTAAATTTAATCTAATAAGAGTTTTATGTCTTAAGAAATTGGACAATAGTACTGCAAAAGAAATACCTCGTGATATTGTTGTTGCAATAGCAGCTCCAGCTACTCCCCACCCAAATACAAAAATAAATATAGGGTCAAGTATTATATTAATTATAGCTCCCGAAGACATACCTATCATAGATAATTTGGGACTTCCTTCAGAACGCAACGAATTATTCATTACCATATTACCTATTATTAAAGGAGCTGCCAAAATACTATATAGCCCATAAGATTTTGACATAGCCATAGTATCTTCTGCTGCACCAAAAAAGCTCAAAACATCTTCTAAAAATATTACAGCTAAAATAGTCAAAATAATACCTATTACGAGTCCTGTTACCATTGATGTAGCTATAACCTTTTCCCCTGTTTCATAATCCTGCTTTCCAAGAAGTCTCGAAACATAATTCCCCCCACCAATACCAAAAAATCAACCTATAGCTGATGGAAGTATCATAATTGGAAATACAACTTGTGTAGCACTTGTAGCTTCTGCTCCCAACCATGCCACAAACATAGTATCAACGACAGTATATATAGCCATTACCAGCATACCTATAATAGCCGGCAAGGCCATAGTATTTATAGCCTTTGGTATGGACTCATCTCTTAATAACTTTATTCTTTTATCTTTCATATATAATCTACCCCCAAAATGAACATTGTTCATTATTATAGGTTAGAATATTTACTTTGTCAAATGTATATTCGAAATCCAAACTATACATTTGATATCACATATTCTACAAAAATGCATACATTAATATGAACTAGTTTTTATTTTACATAATTTTTATTTTAAGAATATTACGGAGGTTTTTTTATGTCCTATAATGATAAAAAATGCTTTAAAGAAAGCATATCTGAAAGATTAATAACGGATGAAATATGTGGAAAATTTCGATTGAATTGTAATTCAGAATCAAAAATTTTATGGCAAGCTATTGGAATTCAACCTTCGGGCTCAATTAAAGTTATAAACACTTCTAATTGTAAAATGATATTAATAATAAAAAGAGGTGAAAACCTTTGCAATATCAATATACCCTTAATGCCAAAAGACGAGATTATTTTAACAGTTACCTTAATAGAACGTATTTCTGTTAAATGTACAGCTTGTGAATACAACGAAATATGTACAGGCTGTTTTGAAATAGGCATACATTATCCATTTATATGTTCATTAGAAGAAATAGCAAAAGATAATACATGTTTTGATGCTGATTATGCTTTTGAAAATCATTTTCAAGAGGAATACAGCTATGAAATGGAATAACCTATGGTATATGTTGCTAATATAAATATCTTTAGAAAGGAGTGCTATTAAATTAATGGCTAATGGATGTATAGAATCTTACAGTTTTTCAGATATAAAAACCGATGAATTTCAACATTGTTTTACCATACCATATGGAACACGTACAACTTTATGGAAAACAAAGAAAGAGTTAAAAACCTGTGGATCTTTTAATCTAGAAATAGTACAAGCTTGTGCTACAATAACTATATATGTTAATAATCAATTTGTAACAACAAAACCCGTATTAATTGATGTACCACAAGATGGAGACTTAACTTATTATTATACTACTGGAAACCTAAAAAAAATCGAAGTATTATGCAATGATCCTAATACTACTGGAGAGTCATGTGAAATTAAACTTTGTTTGATCACGCATTATAAATGTTGTTAAATTAAACTTATGATAAAATCCGCTTCATATTTGATGAAGTGGATTTCAATTTAGAATCATATTTTAGCATTTCTAAAGTATAACTTGCCATCTATTATGTCAAAATTATAAGAAATTAACCTTCCTATTTACACAATATTAATTCCTCATAAATTTTCTTGGTCTTAAATGTGTATATTCAGCTCTATATAAAGATTCCGCTCTATTCATATAATATTCATACCACAAAACATTTATTCTATATCTTTCACATAACTCATGTTATTACTAATACTACATAACCCTTCCATTGATGTTGCTACTTTTTTATTATAAAATGTCCTAGTAGTTAAATTTACTCACTACCAGCTCACTGCACCCCCCTTACATTAAAAGAAAAGGCTCTGTTTTAAAGAGTTGTTGATAGTAAGAAGAAAAAGGAGGATACACATGCTAAAATTTAAAATTGCAAAAAATATCTTAATGGCAAGCGTATTAACTATAGGATTATCTTTGTTCTCATCAAATGCTGTTTCAGCAGCAACCTATAAGATTCAATCTGGAGATTCATTATACAAAATAGGTCTTTTATTCAATACCTCAACTAATAATCTTATTAATGACAATAATCTATCTAATTCAATTATATATCCTGGACAAGCTCTATATGTTTCTTGTAAAACTTACACAGTTCAAAGTGGCGACTCTCTTTACTCAATTTCAAAAAAACACGGAGTATCTCTTAATAATGTAAGAAAAGCAAACAACATCTGGAACAATTATATTTATCCTGGACAAGTACTCAATATTCCTGGAACAAAAGCATCCTCAGGAGTAATAAATTACTCTCAAAATGATGTGGATTTACTAGCAAGATTAATACATGCTGAAGCAGAAGGAGAACCTTACAGGGGTAAAGTTGCTGTGGGAGCTGTTGTAGTAAACAGAGTACAAAGTACAACCTTCCCAAACTCAATAAGTTCAGTTATATATCAAACTGTTAATGGATACTATCAATTTACCCCAGTTCTTAATGG
>DAOUPR010000168.1 GCA_030626065.1 Clostridium sp.
AAGTTGTTGAACAGATAAAGGCTATGGTTATAGATGGTACATTAAAAAAAGGTGATAAACTTCCATCGGAAAGAGATTTAGCAGCTGAACTTAATGTAAGTAGGGCATCGATTCGTGAAGCATTAAGATCTTTAGAAATTATAGGATTAGTTCAAAGCAAGCAAGGTGAAGGGAATTTCATATGCGGTAATTTTGAGAATGTTCTTTTAGAACCATTGTCTTTAATTTTTTTGTTGAATGAATGTGAATCTAAACAAATACTTGAACTACGTGAGGTTATAGAGATTGAAACAGCAGCTATAGCTGCTGAAAAGGCAAGTGAGGAAGATGTTGAAGAGCTAGAAAAAATATTTCAAAAAATTATAAATTGTGATGATGAAATTACTAGAGTAAAATATGATAAAGAATTTCATTATTACATAGCTAATATGAGCAATAACATATTGATAATTAGTATATTAAATACAGTATCCTCACTTATTGATAAATTTATTAAAAATGCAAGGGAAAATATTTTGATGAAGGTGGAAAATAAAGAAATAATTAATTTACAACATAGAGAAATTTTAAAAGCTATTAAGAATAAACAACCAGAAAAAGTAAAAATAGCTATGAAAAAACACATGGATTTAATTAATGAATATATTGAAGGAACAGAAAAACTCTCTTAATGGGAGTTTTTTTATTCAAAAGGAAAGTTATTTTTGTTTAAGTAAAGCATATCAGGTATAAAAAATCAACATAATAAACAAATAATGTATGAGTTAAATTACTAACAATATTACATATAGTTACCATATAAAATAAAAAAAAATAATAAAAATAAAAGTAACAATAAGTACGGTGTTAAGCGTTTACACTAATCTAAAAATTAACAATACTGTTAATAAAATATCTATTATAGAAAACCATTACATAATGTGTTATTATATTTTTACGAGGTGGTCAGACCATCTTGCCTATACAAAAGTATAAGAAATGGGGGAGGGTATTAAATGTATTTTTATTTTTTTATTGCATTAATTCCTATTATTTGGTTAATGGTTTCATTAGGTGTTTTGAAAATGCCAGGGCATATAACTTGCGCTATTACTTTAGTAATTACATTAGTACTTGCGATTATTGTTTGGAAGATGCCTGTCTTAGATGCAGTAACAGCAGCTCTTGAAGGAGCAGCATTAGGGGTATGGCCAATTATGTTAGTAATAATTGCAGCAGTCTTTACTTATAATCTTTCGATATACACCAAAAGTATGGATGTTATCAAAAATATGATGAGCGGAATTACAACTGATAAAAGGATTCTGGTTTTAATTCTAGCTTGGGGTTTTGGTGGTTTTCTAGAAGCTGTAGCGGGTTTTGGTACAGCTGTTGCTATTCCTGCAAGTATAATGGCTGCTTTAGGATTTAATCCAGTATTTGCAGCAATTATTTGCTTGATAGCTAATACTACACCTACAGCTTTTGGAGCTATAGGAATACCTGTTACAACTCTTGCAAAAATAACAGAGCTTGATCCTGCAACATTAAGCTATGCAGTTGCTTTGCAATTGGGATTATTGATTGTAATTGTTCCTATAATTCTTGTTATGATAACAGGAAAGAGTGTAAAAGCAATAAAGGGAGTATTTTTAATAACACTTATTTCGGGTTTATCATTTGCAATTCCAGAAGTTCTTGCGGCTAAATATATAGGAGCTGAATTGCCGGCTTTATTAGGTAGTATAGTTTGTATGGTAACAACGATTTTCATAGCTAAGATATTTTATAAAAATACAGCAGCAAAGGATGCAGAAGTAATATCTTTCAAAAAAGGGTTATTAGCATGGTTACCATTTGTATTGGTATTCCTAATAATAATTAGTACAAGTCCTTTGTTCCCAGCAATAAATAGTTCACTTTCTAGTATAAAGACAACAGTACAAATATATACAGGTCAAGGTGGTAAGGCATTTACATTTTTATGGATAGCAACACCTGGAACTTTGATAATAATAGCAACAATAATTGGTGGATTAATTCAAGGAGCTAAAATTGGTGAAATATTGGGTGTTCTATGGAGTACAGTGCTTCAAATGAAGAAATCAATGATAACAATACTTTCTATAGTAGCCCTAGCAAAAGTAATGGGATATAGTGGGATGATAAAATCAATAGCTGATGTACTAGTGATAGTAACAGGAAGCTTTTATCCAATAATTGCACCTATAATTGGAGCCTTAGGTACTTTTGTTACAGGTAGTGATACATCTTCTAATGTATTATTCGGAGGACTTCAAGTAGAAGTTGCAAAATCATTAGGTATAAATCCATACTGGCTAGCAGCAGCAAACACAGGTGGAGCAACAGCTGGGAAAATGATTTCACCACAGAGTATAGCAGTAGCTACGGCGGCAACTGGAATACAAGGGTCAGAAGGGAAAATATTAAATGCCACTTTAAAATTCTGTTTGGCTTATGTTTTAGTATTAGGATTGATTGCCTATTTTTGTGGACCACTATTTGGATTTTAAAACAACGTTATTTTAATTTATAGTTAAAAAATAAGGGAGGAAAAATAATGGATATTTTGGTATGTATAAAGCAAGTACCGGGAACAAATAAAGTTGAAGTAGACCCAGTAACAGGGGTATTAAAAAGAGATGGTGTAGATTCAAAAATGAATCCTTATGATTTATATGCATTAGAAACAGCTTTAAGGATAAAAGAGGATTTAGAGGCAAAGGTTAACGTACTTACAATGGGTCCTCCTCAAGCTAAAGAAGTAATAAAGGAAGCATATATGATGGGGGCAGACAATGGAGTAATATTATCAGATAGAAAATTTGCAGGAGCTGACGTACTTGCTACTTCATATACACTATCCCAAGGGGTTAAAAAAGTAGGAAATTATGATTTAATAATATGTGGGAAACAAACGACAGATGGTGATACTGCTCAAGTAGGTCCGGAAATGGCAGAGTATTTGAATATTCCCCATGTAGCAAATGTAAGGAAGATACACAGTATTGATGAAAAATCTATTGTAGTAGAGATGGATATGGAGCAAACAGTTGAAATTCAAAAAATTAAGCTTCCTTGTTTAATAACTGTAGAAAAGGACATTTTTGTTCCAAGATTACCTTCATATAAGACAAAAATAAAGGTTAAAGATAGAGAAATTAAGATGTATGGATTAAATGATTTTGAAGATAAAAATGAAATGAATTATGGATTAAATGCATCTCCAACTCAAGTTGAAAGAATTTTTCCGCCAACAGTAAATACTGATAAGGAAATGTGGGAAGGTAATGGGGAAGAATTAGCAGATAAATTATTCCATAAATTAAAAGAGCATAAATTCGCTTAAACTAAAAAAACAGGAGGTAATCCAATGGGAAAGTTATTAATTAATAAGTCAAAATTAAATGATGAGATAATACAAGAATTAGTAGATATATGTCCTTTTAATGCATTAGAAGAAAAGAATGGTGAACTTGAAATAAATGCTGCTTGTAAGATGTGTAAGATATGTGTAAAAAAAGGACCAGCAGGGGTAATGGAGTTTGTTGAAGAGGAAAAAGAAGAGATAGATAAAAGTAAGTGGAAGGGTATAACTGTTTATGTTGACCATATTGAGGGAGAAATACATCCTATAACTTTCGAATTGATAGGAAAAGCAAAAGAGTTAGGAGCTAAGATAGGTCATCCTGTTTATTGTCTTTTCTTAGGCTATGATATAAAAGATAAAGGAAAGCAATTATTACAATATGGAGTGGATGAAGTTTTTATATATGATAAAAAAGAGCTTAGAGATTTTAGAATTGAGCCATATACAGCTTGTTTTCAAGATTTTATAAATAAAGTTAAGCCATCATCAATTCTAGTGGGAGCAACTTCAGTAGGAAGATCACTAGCCCCTAGGGTAGCTGCAAGATTTAAAACGGGATTAACAGCAGATTGTACTGTTCTTGATGTGAAAGAAAATACAGACCTTGTTCAAATTAGACCTGCATTTGGTGGTAATATTATGGCACAGATTATCACAACTAATAGTAGACCTCAATTTTGTACAGTTAGGTATAAGATTTTCTCAGCACCAGAGAAAAATGAAAATATAAAAGGTAAAGTAACATTATGTTCAATTGAAGAAAATAAGTTGGTATCAAAAATTAATGTAATTGAAATAACTAAAAAAGAAAAAGAACAAAGTATTTCTGAGGCAGAAGTTATAATAGCAGTTGGAAGAGGATTAAAAGCAGAAAAAGATTTGGAAATGATAAATGAACTTGCAGATTTATTAGGAGCTCAAGTTGCATGTACAAGGCCTTTAATTGAATCAGGGTGGTTCGATGCAAGAAAGCAAATCGGTTTAAGTGGTAGGACCGTAAAACCAAGGCTTATAATAACTTGTGGAATTCAAGGCTCAGTTCAATTTGCAGCTGGTATGAATAATTCAGATATGATAGTAGCAATTAATAATGATGAAAATGCATCAATATTTAATATTGCTCATTATGGAATTGTGGGAGATATGTATGAAGTTATACCTAACCTTATAGAAAATATAAAAGCAGGAGGTAATTAATATGAGCAATTACAAAAAAATAGATTTTAATGATATAGATTTTTTAAGCGAAGTTGTTGGCGATGAAAATGTATTTGAAGGAGAAAAAATAAACGAAGATTATTGTCATGATGAGTTAGGTGGTATAAGCAATTATCCAGAGGTATTAATAAAGGTTCATTCTACAGAGGAAGTATCTCAAGTTATGAAATATGCTTATGATAATAATATTCCAGTTGTAGCAAGGGGTTCAGGTACAGGCTTAGTAGGGGCATCAGTACCACTTTATGGTGGAATTATGATTGAGATGACTGCTATGAACAATATTTTAGAAATAGATAAGGAAAATTTGACTTTAACAGTTGAGCCAGGAGTTCTTTTAATGGAGATAGGTAAATATGTAGAAGAACATGATTTATTTTATCCACCAGATCCAGGTGAAAAAAGTGCAACTATCGGTGGTAATATAAATACTAATGCAGGTGGAATGAGAGCGGTTAAATATGGAGTTACAAGGGATTATGTAAGGGGACTTGAAGTTGTTTTACCAAATGGAGAAATAATAAACCTTGGTGGCAAAGTAGTTAAAAATAGTTCGGGTTATTCTATTAAAGATTTGATTGTTGGATCAGAGGGTACATTAGGTATAGTAACTAAAGCAATTTTAAGATTATTACCTTTACCTAAAAAAGCAATTAGCTTACTTATCCCATTTCCTAATATAGATATGGCTATAGAAACAGTACCAAAGATAATAAAATCAAAAGCTGTTCCTACTGCTATAGAATTTATGCAAAGAGAAGTAATACTGGCAGCAGAAGAATTTTTAGGTAAAAAGTTTCCAGATAATACTTCAGATGCTTATCTTCTGTTAACTTTTGATGGTAATTCAAAAGAAGCGGTTGAAAAAGATTATGAAGTTGTAGCAGACCTTTGCTTAGAAGAAGGAGCTTTGGATGTATTTATAGTAGATACAGATGAAAGAAAAGAATCTGTATGGTCTGCTAGAGGTGCATTTTTAGAAGCAATTAAAGCATCAACCACTGAAATGGATGAATGTGATGTTGTAGTTCCAAGGAATAGAGTAGCTGAATTTATAAAATATACTCACGATTTAGAAAAAGAATTTAATGTTAGAATACCAAGCTTTGGACATGCTGGTGATGGTAATCTTCATGTATATGTATGTAAAGATGATTTAGATGAAGAAACTTGGAAAGAAAAATTAGCAAAAGTATTTGAGTTAATGTATAAGAAAGCAGAAGGACTAAGAGGACTTGTATCAGGAGAGCATGGTATTGGATACGCTAAAAGACAATATATGTTCAACCAATATGGAGACCAGTATTTAACTCTAATGAGAGGAATTAAAGTAGCATTTGATGATAAAAATATCCTGAATCCTGGAAAAGTTTGTCAATAATCTATAAATGTATTGTTCGTGGTAATTTCATATTGAATATAAACAATAAAAGAACCTAGCTAACACAAATATTAGCTAGGTTTTTGATTTTAGTAAATTTAAGATTTTATGACCAAAGGGAATAAAATCATCATTAATTGTGCATTGTGCATTGTGAACTGTGCATTATTTTTTATAGTGCTTTTTGAAGTTTTTCAATTCCAACAGCAAGTCTTTTAAGAGTTTCTTCTTTGCCGATTATTTCGGCAATTTCAAAAGCTCCACCAGGAGTAGATTTTTTACCTGTTAAGGCAGTTCTTAGAGGCCATAAAACTTTACCGTTTTTAGTTTCCATAGTTGCTATTAGAGCCATTATGTCTTTTTCAATATTCTCTAATGTCCATTCATTAATAGCTTCTAAAACTGGAACAGATTTTTCTAAAGCTTCTAAAGAATTCTCAGTATTAGTTTTCATTCGCTTGTGAAAGTATAAATCAATTTCATATTCAGGTAATTCTTTAAAGAAATCAATCATTTCTGGGATTTCAGTAAGTACACTTAATCTCTTTTGAATTAATTCAGAAATGAATTTAATATCTAACATTTCTAGTTGTTCTTTTGTGAAAAAGTCATTGTAATATGGAAGAGCCATTTCGTGGAACACATTTGAATCTAATTTCTTAATGTATTCACCATTCATCCAAGTCAATTTAACAGGGTCGAATATAGCAGGTGATTTACTGATGTTCTTATAGTCGAATTGTTCTACAAGCTCTTCTAGTGTGAATATTTCTTGATCAGTACCAGCATTCCATCCAAGTAAAGCTATGTAGTTAACGATAGCTTCTTTAAGATATCCTTTTTCTAATAAATCTTGGAATGAGGCATCTCCATTTCTTTTACTAAGTTTGCTATGAGCATCCTTCATGATAGGTGGACAGTGAACATATACAGGTACATTCCATCCAAAGGCTTCATATAATCTATTGTATTTTGGAGCAGAAGATAAATATTCATTTCCTC
>DAOUPR010000065.1 GCA_030626065.1 Clostridium sp.
CTAAAGACTGGTGAAAATCTTCAACCTTTGATTTAATGTCTTCATTATAATCAATATATACTTTATTTAACTTATATGCTCTTAAATTTTCATTTAAATTATCTTCACTATGATCTATCAATAATGTAACTAAATAATCAACTAAGCATCGTATAATGACCTCTTTTTTAATATCGTAATCGTCAAGTTTTTCTATATATTCTTTAATATTAAAATCATAATTTTCTAGATTAAATACTGTAATTTCATCAAATAAATTATGCATCAATAAGTGATCAAATTCAACAATGTTATATCTTAAGTAATCATCCATATCATGAGTCATTTGAGCTATCTCATCAGCAATAGCCACCACTTGACCCTCTAGAGTAACCGAAAAAGGTATATCTGGAAATAAAGGATTACAACATATTGGTAATTTTTCAGGCATCTTAGTATGTTTTAAGATTCCTTCTAAAACTGCATGTGTTAAACTAAGTCCATCATAATTGTACTTTTTTTCTAATTTTTCTAACATGCGAACACTCTGAACATTATGCTTAAACATTTTTTCTTCAGAAGCAATAATATCATTTATACACCTCTCGCCTACATGCCCAAAAGGTGTATGACCGACATCGTGTCCTAAAGCTATTGCTTCAATTAGGTCAGTATTTAAACCTAGTTGAAATCCTATAGTTCGTCCAAGTTGAGCTACTTCAAGTGAATGTGTCAATCGTGTTCTTAAGTGATCTCCTTTTTGAGTTAAATATACTTGCGTTTTGTACTCTAGTCTCCTGAACGCCTTTGAATGAATAATCCTATCTCTATCTCTCTGAAATTCTGTTCTAAGCGGATGTTTTTTAGAATCATGACTTCTAGTCACATCAGTACTAAAGCAAGCGTATGGCTTTAAACTCTCTTTTTCATTTAATTCTATATCTTCCCTATTTATCATTTTTTTCTCCTTTTCTTCATAAAGAATATCTTAGTAAAATCCCCTATTTATTATAGCTATCAACACTGTACTAAAGATCTAATTCTAAAAGCATATGCTCAAATTAGTTCTAACAAGACTATATCATATTTACATTATTAACATAATAATAATTCTACTAAATCAAACAAATAGTAAGTGTCATCAAACGTCAATTATTTTAAATCTACAATTTTCTAAAAACTTTTTATCATTTTCATTAAATGTACTTGATTTTGGAATTCCCAATACAAGTAAATGCTTTGCTCTAGAGAAGGTTACGTAAGCTAATCTATTATTTTCATTTATAATATCTCTATTAAACCACTGTCTCCAATATGCACCTGAATCATTATTTCTACTTGCCTGATATGATGACATAAATAAAACAGCGTCCAAACTCATTCCTTTACTACCGTGTATCGTTTCTATTTTATAATCCATCATACTGCTAGTATCATGAAAAAGTACCTCCTCTACGGTTTTTCTTGAATTACCATTTCGTATTCTACCCAAATTACATTCTTTATCTTCAAAACTTGATAAGGTACTAACTGATTTGACCACCACCTTTTTCAGTAACTTTTTCCACTCATTCCAATTCTTTGAATAATCCAACAATACCTTTTCAGACATCATAATTTTTTTAATCATCAATACTATTTTTTTCCATTCCCCCATCTCTACCCCTGATGGCTTATAAAAGTAATTTTTATTTAAGTGTTCATTGTTTTTAAAATACATCTTTTGAATTGATTTTGCAAACAAAAGAAAACTTGTTTTAAATTCGGAAATATTAGTTGTATTATTAGATAAATAAATAGCTCTTGCCAAATCTTCTAAAATATTACTGCTTTTGGATTGCTTTTTTAATCCTAACAGTTTATTTTTCAAAGTATTGTTTCTAACTATAATCCGACTATTTTCAGTACATAAACTATTTTCTATTACTAAATTATTAAATATTTTTAATGCTTTTCTTTCTTTATCTTTTTTATATAATATAACAACTAATGGCTTTGAGACTATTTGAGTACTGTATCCTACAATATTGCTATTTCTATTTATAATATAATTCGATATGTCAATAATTTTTTGACAGCTCCTGTAGTTTTGGTTCAATTGCATTTCTTTAAAATTCAATTTATCTATAAATTCTAATGTATCATTTGGATCTATCTTTCGAAAGCCATAAATAGCTTGATCCAAATCTCCAATTAGATGTATTATACATCCTTGTTCATGTAACAATTTTATAATTTCAAGTTGCACATAAGACAAATCCTGACATTCATCAATAAAAATAACCTTAAATCTCTGAGCTAGTAATTTTGCAATTTGTTCATTTTCTTCCAATAACATATATATCAAATATTCAACATCTTCATATAAACAATAGCCTTTTTTCCAAAACCGCTTTTTACACTTTTCTAAATCGTTTATCCTCCATGAATCTTTATGAAGTAACTGTTGTAGAATTTTTTGTCCATTATGACTTCTATTACCACAATAAATATATTCTTCTGTTTTAAATTCTCGATAATACTCTTGTGATTTAATATGTCCTAATTCCATATAATTATATTTACTACTAAATGCATTCAAAAACTCAGAATTACTTGCACTTTCAATAAGTCTAATACTTCTATCATATTGCCCATTCCCTTTATAATTTGTAACTTTGCTTAGAAAAGGATTAGCAATATATCCATGAATCCAACTTGTAAAAGTACCTATATAATGAGGATATTTTAATGTTTCATTTAAATAAGTTTCTATTCTATTTCTAATTTCATCCTCAGCTGAATTAGTAAAGGTAAGTATTGCTATACCCTGATACTTCTTTTTCCATATCTTCGTTTCATATGCACACTTAATACCCACTACTTCTGTTTTTCCACTTCCAGGGCATGCTTTTAAAAAAATGTCATCAGTAAGGCTTGAATCAATATATTCTACTTGATTTTCATTTAAATTATTAATGAAGCTCTTTTTTATCTTCTGGCATCTGTTGTTTAATTTTCCTTTACAGATATTCACATTCTTATGACAATTATTTCTTCCACATAAAATTTCACATATCTTTTCTCTACTTTTTACCATCACCAGTCTCCTTTAGACCCAATACAAATTTAACCGCATTCTTTATGTATTGTGGAACTACGAATCTATTACTTTCATCTATCTTTTCTAAGAGTAGTTGAGCAAATAACCCCTTTCCAATATAATTACCATCTACTTGTTTTAAAATATCATATGCAATTTCACTACTTTCAATTTCTTCTTCCTTATTAATTAAATGCAAATATTTTTTAAATCTATTTTTTATATCTCCATCTGTTTCTAAATTATCTAGTATTATTTCAATCATGCACTTAGCATTTTCTGTATTGAGAGCTATATCATACTCAAATGTTTTTAGATTTTTAAATACTCGACAATTGGCTGTCATATTTTTCAGCTGCTTAATATAATACAACTGAGGATTTTTTCCTTTAATTCTTTTTCCTTTCGTGGGTTTAGTATTTTTAGGTGGATCATTATCTGTCAATGCCACACAACGTATAGGAATATAATCTGTATATTCAAATTCGTACCTTGTGTATTTTTCTTTTTTCATAAATAGATTCAATCTTTCCTTGTAATTGGTTTTACTTTCCCCATTTTCTTTTTGAGGTAATATTAATTGATATCCCCTATATAATTGCATAAAATACTGAAAAAAAATACCATTCATATTTATCACTGAAACACCTGCTTCTTCTAAAGAAAGAGGAATTGCTTCATTTATATTTTCTTCTTTGAATTTTTTCAAATATATTTCTGCCATCTTTGGAATTAGCATGGCTTCCGACAATCCTTCTACTAGAATAATTCCTTTTGAAAACAATAATGTTGATTTTGTAGTATCCAGCCATCTATCTATAAATCGCCCCGCTTTCTCTTCAATCTTACAATCCTTTAAAGCGGTAATGTCAATACTTCCATCCATCCTAATATTAAAACTTATAATATTTTTTATTAGAGTTGCTGCAGCAATCGTAGTGGAATGTGTAGTAATTATGATTTGAATATCATTTTTACATGCCTGTTCTTCTAAATACTTAAGCACTTTTATTTGTACTTGTGGATGTAAATGTGCTTCTAACTCCTCAATAAGTAAAATTCTTGGAGATGAATAATTATCTTTTAGACCTTCAAACTCAGCCAATATAGTAGCCAAAAATATCAAATTATTATAACCTAAACTATTCTCAAACAAATTTCTGTATACGACTTCCTCATTTACAGATATGCCGGGAAAGAAAACCAACCTTAATGCTTCAACAATCCTCTCATACGTCAAATCGTTAAATTGAATTTTAGTTCTTTGTCCAAACACGCTCCCTAATGCCTTTTCAAGACTTTCATTAATAAGTTCGTTGGCTCGTGCTATATCTTTCTTTTTGGCTAATTTTTTATTAAAATCATTTACATCTTTCTCTATTTCCATAAGCTGTCCAGTTTTTCTTTTTTCTTTCATTTCTTCATTTGATAAATTCAGCAAAAGTCTTGCAAGCCTAGAACCTCTTTTTGCTCTAAGTCTTTTCTCTGCATCTCTCAATGCAGGTAAGTACACACACTGTATATCATTTAATGGTTCCCATTCAAAAGTACTATTACTTGAACTACCACCCCAAATAGTTCTTTTAAATTTACTCCTCCTATCCTGTTTTCTTATAACATCTAAATTTAGAACAGCATTATAATATTCATCTAACCATGTCAGGTACTCTACTTTTTTTTCTTCTGATAAATCAGAAAATATTCCTTTAATTGAAATTTAATCAGCTTGAACTTTTTTATCTATTGATGAATAAAAATCCTCATTGTTAATACCATTTCTATAATATTCATCTTCATTGAGCAACAATCTTATAGCATCAATAACAGTACTCTTTCCACAACCATTTTCTCCCACAAGTAAATTTAGCCCTTTGTTTAAACATATATTAATAGGTTTATTAAAAACTCTATATCCTTCTATTTTAATTTCAGATAAATACATGACCGCCCCCCCATTTTAAATTAATTGTTATTTAAATATTAGTTAACGTATATCATTGAGCTTCTAACTATAAATAACAAAATTTTCATCTTGATTAGCTCCATACTTTATGGTTCTTTAGTTTTCAACGTTAATCTGATTAATTTTTGTTCTAATTTTTTTCCTCAATTGTTATTCTATCTCAAAAGAACTTACGTGGATTCTCTAAATTAATATGATTTAATTAGTCTACATTATTAATCATTCCATAATCTTTTACCATTTGATCTTCTCCAATTATATTATTCCCGTTTCAATAATTGTGCAGCTGTTATTCTCTATGCTCAATTTTAACTGATACATAATGTCTATTATAATTATAAAATTTTTCTCATTGCATTTCTTCACTAAAACGTCAATTATTCATAAATATCTTTTTAAATTAACCTATATTTTTTAATCACTTATTTTTAACTACCCCTAAAAATATTTGCTTCTGTAAACGATAAAAGATTGATTATAATATCCTTTTCCTTTCTTTAAAAATTTTTTAATGTATTTTTTATTTTCATTTGGATATTTGTTAACTTTCCATAATCACTTATAACTTTTAGACCCTCATACAGATAATTAAAAGTTAAAGTTAATCTCACAATTATAATTTACAAAAATCCTAATCCCACTTGTTTTCTTACAAATAAATTACCAATATCATATTTATTTGTCTTTTCAGTGATTAGTGGCAAGTGTTTATTTGGCATATTATTGTATCTTATCATGCAACAAAAAGAGTTTTTAATATGATTTCTATATAATAATTTAAAAAGCTTATATATCTCATTATTCTCTGATGGTTCGAACCAATACTTATTTTTATCAAATATAATACTATCAAAAGTATCATCAATCAAAATTGGAAAATTTAGTTTAGAATCATCTCTAAGCTCATCATCAATTTTCTTAATATTTTTGTTACAGAATATCGATGCAATTTTGATCTCTGGTTTGTTAAAATCAAGTATTTCTTTAAAATTGGAAATAAAAATCAAATCATTAGTATGAAAAAAATCTACATTGGCACTATTCTTACCAAAATAGTGTTTTATTGTTTTAGTTGCTGCACTACCTGTCATTACAATATCTGTAACAAACAGAATTTTAACAATCTTTTTTTCAACCTCATTTGGAATATCAATATAATATATTCCATTTTTTTTATTAATCATTCCGTTTATCTTAGTTGAATCAAAAATCAACTCAAAAGTATCTCTATAACCGTTATTATCAATAAAGCTTTTATAGATATTCTTCATTGTAGAATCATGTCCCACTCCATTTAACGGTATAATAATTGTTCCCTTATCAAGAAACTCTTCCTTACACTTATCAAAAAAATTATGTACATTGGATTTATGAATACTTAATCGAGCAGGTTCACAATAATGATACTCTAAGATTAAGGAAATCCATTTACTATAATCAGCTTTCTTGATTTTATACTTAATTAAATGCGTAAAAATTTTATAGTTTAATACAAATTCAAGGCTATCATTATCCACTTCATCAGAATCAAAAAGAGACTCATATAAAGATTTGATATACCCTCCACTTTTAACTAATTTTGCTATTTCCTCCAAATTATCAGGTTGATTATTTATCTCCATAAGATATTCATAAGATATAGCATTAATTGAGAGCTTTGAAACTTTTATATAATTTGAAATTAAATTCGCAACACTATTTGGCACAACAAAAATTTGTTTGTTTTTTTTATTAACAATAAATTTGTTAATTATATTAACTCTTACTAAATTAAAATCTTCATAAATCTCATTCATCTCTTCACTAAAATATTTAACGCTATACTCATAACTACTGTAATTCTCCTTATTATTAGTACTTATTTCAATGTATTCATCACTTTCTTCAAATCTTCCACTTTGATATTCGTATCCATCTAATTCTATAAGTTGTTGAGCACTTTTATTACTATATATTTTATTGATTAATTGAATCTCATCTTGGATAAATTCACGATCTGTTTTTATTGGTAATGCTTGAACAAAAAAATGATCTGTTTTTTTGTGTTCTAATATATTTTCAAGTAACTTGATATATTTATAGTATATTGAATTCACTTTTTCCAATTTCAAATTAGAGTCTTTTAATACTATATAAAAAGTATTTTCCAACTCATTTAAACTTTTTTCACTTTTTCCATTTAATTTTTCTAGATATATATTGATAAACTTTACTATCAAATCTTTGTTTTCTAATAAACTAATTATCTCTAAATAATGATTTAGTGTTACAAAATCCACAGGATTATAATCAATAATCTTTACAATACGATTTCTAGACAATTTGATTAAACATTTCATGAAATTAATATTTGTTGATTCATATTCATCGTCTTTATTGTAAATTATTTTTCTATCATTACTTGCAAATTTATTCACATAATCGACAAATGAATTATCTATTGGATTTGTTATCAAACTATCTTTCAAAAAAATATTATAATTTTCAGAATCAATACTAATTCTTAGAAATTCAAGCAATTCTTTAGGACTAGTTTTGTATATCCACTCATCAAGATTACTTATTTTATTATCATCAATCTTTTTTTCTATATAATAACCTCTCTGAGCTAATCGTATATCTTCTGAACAAACTGTATTATCATCGTTAAAATATGTTTTTTGAGTATTTCTTATCAATACTGATCTATCAGTTCTTACCATAATTACATTATTAATTTTAAAATTTTTAACCCAACTAGTTCCCGATAAAATATTGGCATTTTTATTCAAAATATAATCAAGATACTTCAAATTATAGTCTTGTATTATTTTATTCAAGGCACCTTTTTCTTCTAACTCTTCTTTTGATAATTTGTCTTTGGAGTGAAACCTACCTGATTCTAGGTTGACTGTAAATGTTAATGCTAAAAGATTATTGTTATGTTTTTTAAAACTTTCTGTCACTATAACAACTAAATTTTTAACTGGAAATATATACGCATCACCTCCTTGATCTTTCACCTGAAATAAATGATTAAAATCGGAAATACTATCAATTAGATTTTCCGAAAAAATATCTAATGATTTTTCAAGTTCAGTATGATCTTTATTCTTTAGTGCATAAAGAAATTTCAAAAAATATAAATATATATCTTTAAATTTTGTAGTATTAATATCAGTAATAATTTGTTCTTTAAAAAGTCCTACTAATATTTCATAAGGCTGAATAATGAACAAATCTTTATCCTTAATTTTATCAAGTTCTTTACATCTAACTATCATTCTGTAAAATAATTCTAACAACTCTACTTTAAACTCAACTCGATTTGATTCTTTTGTTATATCAAACCAAATTTCATTATGCAAAGCACAATATTTTTCATAAGTAATTACCTCATTTAAATTGAGCTTTATAGCATCTAGTTGTGTGCTAATCATATCTTCACTCTCCATCTTTTATCATTCTTAAAATTGATTCTATTGAAGTTTTGAGTTCAATATCTAATTCTTCAATCAATTTAAAATAATTGCAACTGTTTTGAGCAAGCCCATCTAACTCTTGCCTACAATTATTTTTAATATAAATAAACATCTCAGAAAAATAACATTTAAGATTAATACTGTTTATTGGTATTTCCTTAAAAAATTCATTTTTTAAAAACCATTTAATTAATTGTTCATTCCCAAAAATGAATTTATAAAGCTTTGAAAACACACTTCCTCTACCAATATTTGAACAGAATAATAATTTTGAATACTGTTTAATTAAAGACTCTCTCATTCTAAATTCAATTCTGTCTGATAGCAAAAAATTAAAATCACTTATATCAATATCGGATTTTCTTCCCAAAAATTTACTTATCTTTTGTTGAAATATCTCATATTCAAAAATATCCATCGTATATGTTTTTTCTTCTGCAATTTGTAATTCGTTACGCAAATCATAAAAATTATACATATCGTTTTTTTCTTCTATAGAAATTGATTTTAACGAGTCATAATTGCGTGTTTTACTAACATTAATTTGTAATGATTTTAACTTTAATAACTCTTCTATCTCATGTTCTAAATTTTTCATGTCTCCATCTGGTGGAGAAAATACAAATAAGTCATCAACATATCTAAGCCAATCATATTTTCCATATTTATTTTTAATTTCTATAAATGTGATAAACAAGTAAAATTCAGCAATAATTCTTGCATAGGCTGGTCCTTGAGGTACCCCTCTTGAACCACCTCCCATTTTAGATATTACTTTACCATTAAAATCCACCAGAAAATCCAACATATTTTCTGTTGCCTTAGAAAATTTACCAATTGATTTAAGATAGTACTTTAAATCTTTCACCACATGAGAAATATATATACTATCATAAAATGACTTTATATCTATCTTTAATAATTTATAATCTTCAAACAATGATATATCAGTATATTTTTTTATTTTTCCATTCCATTTTTTCCAACTTGTAGCCCATGAGTAAAATATATCTACTCCATAATACGGTGAAGTATTATAACTATAAGAATCATATTTAGTATTAATGATTAATGATAATTCAATAGCTATAGCAGTAGTAACAATTCTATTTATCGCATGTAATGATACCATTTTTCTTTCTTTACTATCTGATTCACATCTAGTATAAATAACAGGATCTATTTCTAAATTAACTTGCTCACCCATTTTAATTCTATCTATTATTCTTGCTAACTCAAACAAATGAAAAATAGTCATATTATGTAAATCATTATAGATAACAAGATTTGTAACTTCATCATTATATCTCAGATAATTCTTTTCTTTTTCAATTACTAATTTCACTAAATCCTTTGAGTTATTTTGTATATCAAATTCATATATATATTCATCAATTTCAATATCCATTTTACATTCTTCTTTTAGAAATTGTAAAACAGATTTATTGTTGTCACAACATGTGCATTTATTCTCGCCTAGTCTCATATGTATATAACTCATTGTTGGCGGATAATAATACCCTCTTAATTCCTTAATTCTATCTCTAGAAATACTCTCATCATAACTTGGAAAATATTGAAGCAATTGAAGTAGTATATCTATACCATTCGGTTTTATATGTCCAAATGTCCCTAATAAAATATATCGATCTTCCTCAGTTAGCATAAAACTATTAAATAATCTATTAAATAAATTATCATATGCTTTACATTTTCTTAAGTTATTAATAATTAAATTGGCATTAATTTCTACTTCTGATAACATCCATTGTTTTTTATAGCTGTAAAGGCAATCGTTAGCTTCTAATTCTAATTTAAATTCATCAATAAGGTATTCAATCTTATTAATTTTAATAGAATTCAAAATAAGAACTTGATTTTCTATACTTTCCTTTGTTAATTTAAATGTTCTTTTAGTATGTTCTTTTAAAATATCTAATGATTTAATTAAATACGAATATGTCCCTGACTTTTTATGTTTCGATAATGGTAGCTTAACCCCCAACCCTACTTTGTTTCCAGTACTAGTAAACGTTTTCGGATACAAATCTACAGCATAAAAATCATTGTTTTCAATGTCATTTTTACAAGCATAGTAAATTGTATTAATTAACTCAAATGCTATTGCTTTTTTTATAACTTTATCAAAAAAAATCCAAATATGAACTCCTCTTCTTCCTGAATATTCTAATAAAAATCCAACTTTTTTCTTGTTTAAATATTCAATAAAATCATGTACATATAGTTCCACTAGGTTGTCAAGTGACCCTCCTTCTTTAAAATCAAAATCTAAACAAATCCATTTAACTAAGTCAGATGATAATTGTTGTTGATATATTAATATTGACTCTTCTTTTTCAAGTACTTTTGCTATCAATTTTGAATCAAATTGTATATAATTAGTTCTATAAGTTCCATCTTCTTGTTGAATACCCAATGCTTTATTATTTATTACAAATCTATCAAATAATAAACTTGAAATCTTCTGCAACATATTGGCACCTTGTATAATGAAAACAAGGGATTTCATTATACATTTTCCTTTTCAATTATTTCCTGTATAAATACACTGTGTATCAATAATATGACCTATAGCACATCCCTCCATATATATAATTATGCTATTTTCACATAGGTTTTAAATCTATTATTCATTTTTATCTAATTAGATAAATTATAATCATATATCAAAATTAAACTGAATAAAATTAAATATACTTTACTTGAATATTTATTAACATTGATATTTCCATTATAACCATGATAGCTAACTAATGCTAATAATTGATTATTATTATCTTTATCTACTATATTTCTCACACTCATAAATTAAACCAGTAAACTGTTTGCATTATGTTATACTATAGATCTTCTATTGTGGGTAACTTAAAATATACTTCATTTTACTTATATTATTAACCTATTATTATATACACATTTATTCTATGCTTAATTATATACCCTTAATTTACTATTTTCAATAAATTAGTATATTTTTTTACATTATATATTATATTTTATTTGTTAATTAATACTAACAATGATAATTGCTATATATAATAAAAAAATTCTACACCTCAATATTTATACATCGGAAACGGATTACCCCTCTAAAATATTTCTGTAACTACTCAAGAACTGGGGTCATGAGCACCCGCACCTAATACAATCTTCTCACAGTACCTTTTTTATCCCATACTAATTTAATATGCATAAAACCAAGTAAAGCGTTATTAACCAGAATAGATTACATAATTAACAGTTATCATCAATGTGTCTATTGATAACTATTAATTCTACTACCTTATTGGACTCTTAATTTAATAATGCCGTTTGACCCGAACTCTTTAAACTCAATCAAGATTGGCTGTCTTCCTTTTAGATATTTAAAGTTTACTTCTCTTTCTTTTTTCTCATATGGAAATAATGTACCAAAAAATCCGCCTTGTTCAGCTTTCTCTTTAGTATCAAATTCAACTATAAAATGTCCTTCATCCAATTCTTTATCCTCAGTATTATTTAGTAACTTATAATTAATTGTAAAATTATTATATCCTAACTCTTCATTTATTTTTATATTATTAATTACTAACTCCAATCCACTTTCTAACTTGTATGATTTATTTAGCTCTAGTTCTTCTACCTTTACTTCATCTTCAACATTTTCTTGAATAACTTTATATGTTATTCCTATTGTCTTTTTACTTTCATCAACAGAAACTTATACATTTAAATCTAAGAAAAATTATATACATAGATAGCTTTTTATACCTAATCTAATTTCAGCTACTTATGCTTTATACTCTTTCACATTTTTGACGACTCATTTGCTATCTTGACAATTCTATCATCATTCTTTAACATGTAAGGCTATATAAATATTGATTGATATTAATATCTGTTAATATTAAAATATTACTGAGGTGATAATATATGAAACCAAAATTAGCAAGGAATGGATTAATTTTTGCTGCACTGTGCTTTTTAATAGGTAGTTGTATATTCATGTCTAATAATCAAACAGCTGCTCTACTCGATTTAATA
>DAOUPR010000280.1 GCA_030626065.1 Clostridium sp.
GGTCCGCAAGGTAGTATTAATGTCAATATGATGACTGATGTTCAAGTTAATGCTTTCTTTGCTGGTGTACTTGGTGGCTTTCAGACATTCTATGGACCAGTTGTAGGAGCTTATATAATTGCCTTTTCTAAGAATGCAACAGCATACTACTTGACTTCTGTATGGAACAATGTGATTGTTTATACACTTATCTTAATATTCCTGTTCTTTAGACCATTCGGTTTATTTGGTAAGAAAACGATTAAGAAAGTTTAAATAGGTGACGTTATGAGTAAATTGAAAGAATATTTAAATGACTTCTTTACACCAAACGGGATCTTTGTGACTAATTTTAAGAAAAGTCCACCAATAAGGTACATAATTTTTGGCTTACTGTTAGCACTTATTCCCTTACTACAAGAATTAGATTTAATAGCGTACTATAGTGTTTCAATATTTGCAAAAATATTAGTTTTTACAATTGTTGCTCTAGGATTAAATTTACTCCTTGGATTCTCAGGTTTAATTTCGCTAGGTACTGCTGGATTTGTAGGATTTGGAGCATACGGAGTGGCCTTCTTTGTAAATATATACGGGTTTCCTTATGAAATATCTGCATTACTAACCCTAATAATCGCAGGATTAATTGGAGCATTTATAGGTTTATTTAGTTTAAAGGTTGATGGAATTTATTTAGCAATAGCTACATTATTTGTAGGAGAGATTTTTAGACAAATATTTACACAGGTAACTTGGTTCTCAGGAGGATATAGTGGAGCAAAATTTAAATATCCAACCTTACTTGGATTTATTGGACTAGACAGAAACAAAACATTTATCTTTATGGTTATTATCCTTATTTTACTTATGATTGCGATTTATAATATCGTCAACAGCAGAACTGGTCGAGCTTTAATGGCCATGAGTAGGAGTGAACATGCTGCTCAAGCTATGGGGATAAGCTTACTTAAATATAGATTAATAGCGTTTATCACTTCAACAATTTTTGCTGCAATAGGGGGAATATTGTATGTTTCATATTTCAAATATGTTGAGCCGACAGAATGGAACCTAAACCTATCATTAGTTATAATTGCGATGGTTGTTGTTGGAGGATTTAAGTCAATATTTGGTATATTCTTAGGAGCATTCATAATTCGCGGAGTTCCTGATTTCTGGCTTAAAGAATTTTTCAAGAGTTCCTCTGGATTTTCTTATATTTTTTCAGGAGTATTGATTATCATAGTAATTATGTTCTATTCAAATGGATTTGTGTATATTGGATATGATTTAAAAAAACTGTATTATAAAATAAAATTAAAAATAAAATCAAAGGAAGTAAAAACAAATGAAAGATAATAAAGAAAACATCCAATATACTTTAAAAGATAATATAACTCTTGAAATAAAAAATTTATCAATCCAATTTGGGGGACTTAAAGCTGTAGATGATTTATCTTTTGATATAAAAGAAAATGAAATAGTTGGTCTTATTGGACCAAATGGTGCTGGTAAAACCACTGTATTTAATTGTATTACACAGTTTTATAAAGCTGATACTGGTAAGGTGTTTTTTAGAAATAAAAAAAATGAAATAATTAATCTAAATAATCTAGCAGTAACAAAGGTAATTGATCAAGGATTAGTAAGAACATTTCAAAATGTTGAATTGATTAAAGATTTATCAGCCATAGATAATGTTTTAATTGGTGCACATAACCAATTTACAACAAATATATTTTCTCATATCTTCAAAACAAAAAATGCAAAAAAAGAAGAAAAAGAATTAAGAGAAAAAGCTGAAAATATTCTTAAGTTTTTAAAACTTGATCATATAAAAGATCAATTTGTATTTGGACAGCCTTATGGAATTCTAAAGAAAATTGAAATCGCAAGAACAATAATGTGCGATCCTAAGCTGATTATCTTAGATGAACCTGCCGCCGGATTAAACGAGCATGAAACAAAAGAGTTATCACAATTGATTTACAAAATTAGAGATAACTATAACTGTTCAATCTTACTTGTAGAACACGATATGGGATTCGTTATGGACATTTGTGATAGAATATGTGCAATATCATTTGGTAAATTCCTCGCAATGGATACACCAGAAAATATTCAAAAAAATCCTGTGGTCCAGAATGCTTATTTAGGAACGGAGGATGACGATGAGTAACTTATTAGAAATATCAAAGTTATCAGTTAGTTATGGGATTATTGATGCACTTAAAGAAGTATCTATTAATGTACCTGAAGGCAAAATTGTTGCGATCCTTGGTTCGAATGGTGGAGGTAAAACAACACTACTTAAGAAAATATCAGGGCTTGTTGATTCAAAATCAGGGACAATAATTTTCAATAATGAAGATATCACAGAAATGTCTCCTGAAAAAATAACTAACAAAGGGATAGTTCAATCTCCTGAAGGTCGTCAGATTTTCCCTGATCTAACAGTTGAAGAAAATTTAAAAATAGGTGCTTTTACTGTTAAACCAGAAACTTTGTTATATTCAAAAATTTATCCGAACTCTGTTTCCAAAAGAATAAAAAAACTTTACTCAAAATTTAAAGATGAAGATTTTCTAGTAAAATTAAAAAAAGAAGAAGTATTAAAGAATAATCTGGAAAGAGTTTATAGATATTTCCCAGTATTAAAGGAAAGAAAAAGTCAGATAGCTAAAACATTATCTGGTGGAGAACAACAAATGTTAGCGATATCAAGAGCGTTAATGGCGTCACCAAAGTTACTTATATTAGATGAACCGTCATTAGGGCTCGCACCATTAATTGTGAAGGATATATTTAAAATTATAAAGGAATTTAAGAAAGAGGGAACTACTATCCTCATCGTAGAACAAAATGCATTACAAACGTTAAAAATTGCAGATTACGTATATGTTTTACAACTTGGAGAAGTGAATATGGAAGGTGAAGCTAAAGAGCTGATAAAAGACCCGAAATTAATAGAAGCTTATTTAGGAAATAGGTAATAAAATTTGTAAAAATTTTTTATATAAAATAAGGAGGAAATATGAAGAAATTAAGTTTAGTTTTGTTGGTAGTTTTATGTGCATTTTTAGTAACAGGTTGTAAGGAAAAAGAAGAGATAGCACAAGGTGTAACTGATACAACAATATTAGTAGGAAACTCGGCTGCTACATCTGGAGCATTAGCCGTAGTAGGTGTACCTTTTAATCAAGGTATTGAAGCTTACTTCAGAATGGTAAATGAAAATGGTGGAATTGCAGGAAGAACTATTGAATTTATAAACTATGATGATGAATTTAATGGATCTACTGGATTAACTTATGCTGAAAAATTAGTTGAAGATGATGAAATATTTGCTTTTGTTGGTCATTTTGGAACACCAACAGTAAGTGCATCACTAGATTATTTAAATGAAGTTGGAATACCACGAGTTTATTACGCAACTGGAATAAGTGCTTTATTCAATGAATCAGCAGAAGGAAATGAAAAGGCTTCATTCCCAGTGCAACCTATTTACGATGCGGAAGGACAAGTAATGGTAGCAAGAGCAGTAGGAGATTTCCAAGCTACAAAAATCGGAGTTATCTATACTAATGACGATGCTGGAACAGGTATCTTATCAGGTATTGAACTACAAGCTGAAAAAAGTAATGTGACTTTAGTTAAAGCTCAAGTTGGAGCAGGGGATACTGATATGAGTGCAGCAGCACTAACGATTATCAATGGAGATGTTGATATAGTAATTGTTGCA
>DAOUPR010000169.1 GCA_030626065.1 Clostridium sp.
TATACCAAAAAAATATGCAATTATCGGTGTAAGACAACCTACAATTATTCCTGCACCTGTTCCAACTATACCTGCACTAATTATTAAAATAAAGTTAACTAATGGTCCTACTACTGTTTGCCCAAATTTATTAAGTCCAATTTGAAAAACTAACGCTAAAGCTAACAGTAATCCTGTTCTTACTATGTAGACAGTTGATAAGTTTTTTTTCATAAATAAGTCCTCCTTTATATTATAAAATCTTAATATTATTACATGTATTACTTCTATTCCTAGTACTATTGTCTGGATATATTATACTATAAACAAGCAATATTTTCTATATATTATATATATATAGTATAACTATATTCAAACACATATTTTGCCAAAAAAGTTCAAAGAGAAGTGAATGTTCACTTCTCTAAAGATCAAAACTATTCTGCTGTATATGGTAAAAGCGCAACGTTTCTAGCTCTTTTAATTGCTGTAGTTAACTGTCTTTGATGTCTTGCGCAGTTTCCTGAAATTCTTCTAGGAAGAATTTTTCCTCTTTCAGTAATGTATTTCTTTAATTTGTTAACATCTTTATAATCTATCGCTTCAACTTTGTTTACACAGAAATTACATACTTTTCTTCTTTTTCTAAAATTTCTCTTTGCCATTCTCTTTCCTCCTTCTAGAACGGAATGTCATCATCATCTATAGGCTGAAAACCGTCTGTTTCTATTCCACCCATTGAGTTATCCATGTTATCTCTCTTAAAGTTATCTTGTCTTTTATTTTCTCCCCATTCAAGGAATTGAACTCTCTCAGCATTTACTTCAGTTATATATACTCTTTGACCTTGATTATTATCATATGTTCTAGTTTGTAATCTACCTTGAACTGCAACTAACTTGCCTTTACTTAGATAAGAAGCACAATTTTCTGCTTGTTTCCCCCATACGACTATTCTTGGAAAATCAGCAGTTGGTTTTCCCTGTTGCTCAAATTCTAATTTCTTATCTCTAGCCAGATTTTTATCAACTGCCATAGCAAAGGTTGCTACTGCTGTTCCATTACCAGGTAAAAATCGTAATTCGGGGTCTGCTGTTAATCTACCTACTAAAATAACACTATTCATAATACCCCTCCATTTTATTTTTCATCCCTAACTATCATATGTCTAATTACTTGGTCAATTATCTTTGCTACCCTGTCTATTTCATTAATAACTTCACTTTCTGATTGAAAGTTAACTACTATATAGTAGCCTTCCTTATAGTCATTAATTTCATAAGCAAGCTTTCTTGTGCCCCACTCATCAATGCTATCTATAGAACCATTTGATTCTATGATGCCTTTAAATCTGTCAAAAATTGAATTTCTTTCTTCTTCTTGAATGTCAGGCGCAAAAATAAACATACCTTCATATTTTCTCATACTTTTCACCTCCTTTTGGACTTACGGCCCCAAGATGGAGCAAGGACATATCCCGAAAACTAATTATATCACTACTCTTTTCATTTTGCAAGGATATACATATATAAAAACCAAGAAATCCTTATTTATAATAGGACTTTCTTGGTTTTATCTTGTTAATCTGTCGAACAGACTATAAGCTTATACTTGTTATAATGTTATTACTAATTATAACATTTCTTTTATTGTCTCACCTAATCTCTTAATACCTATTACTATTCTTTCTTCGTCCATATTTGAATAGTTTAATCTTATTGTATTTTCATGTCCTCCATTAGGGAAGAATGAGCCTCCTGGAACAAATGCAACTTTCTTTTCAATTGCTTTTTTAGCAAGATCTCTTGCATTAATATGCTCAGGTAAAACAGCCCAAGTAAATAATCCCCCTTCAGGCTCTGTGAACTTGACTTCTTTAGGAAATGCTTCCTTCATAGTATTAATCATTAAATCTCTTCTTTTTCTATACACTTCAATTAGTTTTTCAATGTGCTTATCAAGATCATATTTTTCAAGGAACCTATCTAATTGAAGCTGTGATATAGTACTAGTTTGAAGGTCAACTCCTTGTTTGATTAAGATATATTTGTTTAAAACATCTTTTTCAGCACATGTCCAACCTATTCTAAAGCCTGGACAAAAAGTCTTTGAAAATGTTCCTAGGAATATTACTCTGCCTTCAGTATCAAAGCTTTTTACAGAAGGTAATATTTCTCCTTCAAATCTCAATTCTCCATATGGATTATCTTCGATGATGCATATGTTGTATTTATTCGCAATTTCAACCAATTTCTTTCTTCTTTCTACTGACCAAGTTCTTCCCGATGGGTTCTGAAAATCTGGAATTGCATATAGTACCTTGATATTCTTTGTTGTCGCCATTATTTCTTCTAAGTCTTCCATTATCATACCATAATCATCAGTAGGTACTTCTACAAATTTTGGCTGGTATTGTTTAAATGCTCCTAGTGCGCCTAAATAACTTGGACTTTCACATAAAACTACATCTCCTGGATTCAAAAAAACTTTTCCAGTTAAATCTAGTCCTTGCTGAGAACCACTAGTAATAAGAATATTTTCGGCTGATGTATTAATGCCTAGCCTTTTCATTCTCTTTGCAATTTTCTCTCTTAAAGGTAAATGTCCCTCAGTAGTTCCATACTGTAATGCTTTTGTTCCTACTTCTTCTAAAACTTCTACAGATACTTGTTTAATTTCTTCAACTGGAAATAATTCTGGTGCAGGCATTCCTCCTGCAAACGATATTATCTCCGGATCCTGGGTTAGCTTAAGTATCTCACGAATTTCACTCGCCTTAATATTTTCCATGCGTTTTGAATAATTTAAATTCATAAAAGCACCTCCTAATATAATGCATTTGCAATATTTTATTGCAAACGTTTTCATGTGTTACAGATTAACATATTTATGATCGCCCTTTGCACATACCTTGAAGACACTAGTTGCATGTCAAGCTTGTCCTTTTATATGATTTTGTTAAATACATAAGAATTATATAATTATTGCGAAATATTATTTTCCTTACTACTAATTATTTTTTTTACTTTTTTTTCAAATTCCCTTCTAGGCAACCACACTTGCCTTTCACAGCCTAAGCACTTTATTCTAAAATCTACTCCTATTCTCATTACCTCCCATTTGTTTTCTCCACAGGGATGAGTTTTTTTAAGTTGAACTATATCGCCAATACAAAATTTTCTTGGCATAATAATACCTCCTACATATTGTTTAGCTTCAGAACAATACACTAAATACATACTTTGTTATATGAAAATCTTTCTAATTGATATTATATCTTCATTTTATTATAAATTAAAACTTAATTCAGAAAAAGCATTAACTCCATATGAATTGGTTATAATCTAATAAATTATTTTTAACTTTTTCTATATTTTACAATTTATATTATTATTAGTCAAAATCCTAATAGTATAATATTTATATCTGTATAGCTTTCTTACCTGTTGATGTTTTCATTATTTGAAATACACCATTAACATCAAACAGATTCTCTTTTATAGTAGCTTTTATTACTTCTAAGTCCTCAAATGGAAACTTTATAGAAAGTCCACAGCTAGCAGTAATTTCTCTAGGTGTAGGAATAGTTTTAATATCCAAATTCTTATCTAATAGTTTTTTTTCTGCTTTAATAGCATGATGAGTAGAATTAAATGTTATTACATAATATATTTCTTCTTTCATTATTATCACTCTTTTCGTCATATTATTATCTAAACATATCTGACCCTCTATTCTTCTTCATTATATCACATATTGAATGTAAAAAAATACTAATATTTCCTCTAGTTTGCACTTTTTTCTCAAACTAAATGTCATATACTAGTATTTTTCTAATAGAATTGAATTTATACTTTCTAAATTATATTTTAAATTTTTTGTCAACATAGAATAATCTATATAAACATTATTTTACAAATCTTTGTCAGAGAGAATCTCCTATAGCACTATTGTATTTGTGGCATTTTTCATTTTCTCAACAATAGTATACATATTTGAAACTTCTCCAACTTTCAGTTTATCTGCAATGTTATAAAAATTTAAACAAGTTCCACAAGAAAGTATCTCTACCCCAGCTTCTTCTAGCTTTCTTATGTCATCTAACACATCTGAACCTTCAATAGTTAAATTAACACCTTCGTTTAAGAATACCAATGTCGAGGGATACGGAGTAGCTTCAGTTAATGTGTAAATAAACCCTTTCATAAGTACATTCCCTAATTCATCAGAACCTTTCCCCATCTTACTAGACCCAAAAACTATTGTCATATCCTTAAAGGTATTAGGAACACAAGTCATTGACTCTTCATTTTTCACGTTTCCTTTAGTAATCTGAACAACAAAATCACTATCCTTTGTTTTTTCTACTTCAAATTCATAATTTAGGCTCTTTGCAAGCTTTGATATGTTTTCTTTTGCAACTTCATTGTCAACTATGCATGTTACAATTCCTTCATCAATATCATCTAAAGCTTTTTTCGTCATTATTACTGGTTTTGGACAAGCTTGCCCTCTTGCATCTACTTTTTTTATCATAATATTGACCTCCTTAATAAATCAAGATATTTCTTCTCGACAAATATTTTTCTCAATTATGAGTTATAACTACTCGTTTACTCGTTCACTTTTTTTAACTTCGCGATATTTTGAATAGCTCATAACTTTCTTGATATAATAAATTAATATAGTAAATTATTTATTAGCCTATTTCATTACATAAATAAATTTATATAATTTATACATTAATAGTATACTAACTTTTCTGTCTTAAATGTTTTATTATAGATATTATTTATCGATTTACTCTAATATATAGATGCGCTCTATATCTGTACAAAATATTTAATTTAATTTCACGACATTATTTCCCGCGTTTTAATTTTTTTAATTTTAATATTGATTTTTCTAAAAATAGCATTGACATTTATAAGCGTGTGTAATAATATATAATCAGAAGTTAATAATGTTAATAAATATTTATTTTCTTGTCAATATATATAAATGCAATTTTAATTATATTATTTCCAATAGTATCGATTGAAAGAAGGGGGGAATCACATGAATTCAGATATTATGGAGATATTAAATGATTTGAGAGAGGAAAAACTTTCTGCAAAAAAAGCTTTAAATCTTATTAATGATTATAAATATGTAAATACTCAAACATATAAACATGGTTCAAAATTAAAAATTACTATTCTAGATAAAGAAGAAGGTAAATCTATAAGAATTCCTGGCATACCATTTTGGATTATCACTTCGCTTGGAAATGTTGGTTTGAGTATAGCAAAGTTCGCTGCAAGAAGAAGTAATACTATCAATGATGAAACAATAAAATACTTAAATGTATTAGATGATTTAGATATTCGAGAAATATTTAATGTTTTTAGAAATTGTGAACCATTTGATATAGTTAATATTATTGAAGAAGATGGTGATGAAATCAAGATTTCAATTCTCTAAAATTTATAGAAAGGGTGTTTATTATGAAAAAAGAAGCAATTGGCAGATGTCCTGTTTGTGGACACGGAATGGAAATTACTAAATTGCATTGCAATTATTGCGATACGTCAATAGAAGGAAAATTTAGTCTATGTAAATTCTGCAAACTAAAAGACGAACAAAAATTTTTCGTGGAAGTATTTATAAAAAATAGAGGAAATATTAAAGAAATCGAAAAAGAGCTTGGAATTTCTTATCCTACTGTTAGAAACAAACTTGAAGATGTTATAGAAGCGTTAGGTTATAATGCAAAATATTCTCCAAAAATAGATAAAAAATCTATTCTCAATAAATTAAGCTCAGGAGAAATCAGTGCAGAAGAGGCTGTTAAAATGCTTAAAGAATAATATAAAATATCTGATGAAATTAATTATGTATAGCAATGTTATTTGGGGAGGGATCATAGTTGAAAGATGAAAAAATGATGATTTTAGCCATGTTAGAGGAAGGCAAAATTTCTAGTGATGAAGCTGCTAAACTTATCGAAGCACTTGATGAAGCAGAATTAAAGGAGTTTGAAGACTTTGGAGTTTACGATAGTTCACAATATGAAGTTAGTTCAAGTAGCGATACTCAATTTCATAATAATAATGAAGGTATGGAAAAGAAAATTGAAAGTTTTGAAGACAAGATGGAGAAATTCGGTAAAAAAATTGAAGAGAAGTTTGGCAAAGATTTTGAAAGAAAAATGGAAAAACACGGTGAAGAATTCGGCTTAAAAATGAATAAGTTAGGTGAAAACATAGCTGAAGGAACTATGAATATTACAGATAAGGTACTTGGTATAGTTGAAAACTTTGTTGATAAAGGAACATTTAATAGTTTTTTTGGGAATTACGAAACGATAGAAAAAAGATACGAGAAGGACTTATCTTCTTTATCTAACCCTGAGCTAACTTTTGAAGCAATTAATGGAAAAATTAATATCAAGCCTTGGAATGAAGATAAAGTAATTGTAAGAGCTATCTGTAAGATTAAGAAAAGTGATTTTGATATTAATAATCCTATTTACAATATTATTGAAAAAGAAAATAGCATTTTGTTTAAACCACTTTATACCAGCAATATTGGAATTAATCTTGAAATAAAAATACCAGATAAAAATTATGATAAAATAAACCTTTACACTACAAACGGGAAAATACAAGTTTCAGATATAACTTCTAATGATCTAATATGCACTTCAACAAATTCATCAATAATTTTATCTGATATTGAAAATAACAATACTTCTGCAACTACAAAAAATGGAAGAATTATTGTTCGCGATGCAAATTCAGATACTCTGATTCTAAGTACCTCTAATGCTTCTATTAATTTAGAGGATATCCGCTGCAAAAAAGTTGATGCAATAACTAAAAATGGAAAA
>DAOUPR010000105.1 GCA_030626065.1 Clostridium sp.
ATAAATTTATTCAAAAAAATATTGACGATATTTACTAGATATAATAATATCATATTGTAATAATAATCACATTATAAATTGGGAGGTATTAATATGATTTTAGAAAAGGTTAAAGAAATGATTTCAGAACAACTAGGTACAGATATTGATTCGATAACTGAAACTTCTACATTAATAGAAGATTTAGATGCCGATTCTTTGGACATAGTTGAGCTAATAATGGCTGTAGAAGATGAATATGAGATAGAAATATCTGAAGAAGTTGCAGAAAAAATGTCTACAGTTGGAGATGTTGTAGAATATATTAAAGAAAATATTGAAGAATAAATTAAAGTCCCATAGTCTGGGGCTTTACTTTTAATTGGGAGTGTTTACAAATGTTAAAAAACACAAATAAACTTTTATTAGAATTTCAGAATAAGTTGGGTGTAGAATTTGAGGATATTAATCTTTTAGAAACAGCATTAACTCATAGTTCTTATGCTAATGAAATTAAAGGAGTAAAATTTAATGAAAGACTTGAATTTTTAGGAGATTCAGTTCTACAATTAAGTATAACGGAATACCTATTTAAAACTAAAAAGAATGAGTCAGAAGGAACCCTAACTAAAAAAAGAGCTTTAATAGTTTGTGGAGCTTCGTTGTTTACTATTGCGACTAAATGGAATTTAGGAAAATATATCAGAATGAGTAAAGGTGAAGAATTAACAGGAGGACGAACTAGGACTTCAAATTTAGCAAATTGTGTAGAAGCTGTAATTGCTGCAGTGTATCTTGAAAAGGGATTTGAATTTGCAAAAGAGTTTATTCTTTGCAATTTTGAAGAAGTTATTGAAAAAGTATTCAATAATGAAATAATACTTGACTATAAAACAAAACTTCAGGAAATTGCACAAAAGCAAGGTGAGATTAATATAAATTATTCATTAATAAAATTTGATGGTCCACCTCATCGAAGAAAGTTTTATATAGAAGTTCAAGTTGGGTCTCTTGTTTCAGGTAATGGGGAAGGTTATAGTAAAAAAGAATCAGAACAAAATGCTGCAAAAGAAGCCTTAAGAAAGCTAGGTGTCAATAATGGGTAAAAGGCATTATATTATACCTATATTTGTAACACATGAAGGATGTCCACATGAGTGCGTTTTTTGTAACCAAAATAGTATTACTGGTAAAAGTAAAACTGTTACACCAAGAGAAGCAGATGAAATAATTACTAAATATCTTAAAACTATTGAAAATAAGAATGCAATTATTGAAATATCTTTTTATGGAGGAACATTTACCGCTATAAATAAACAAAAGCAAAAGGATCTTCTTGCTATTGCAAAAAAATATAAAGATAGTGGGCAAGTGAATAAAATACATCTTTCTACAAGACCTGATTATATTGATGATGAAATTCTTACGTATTTAAAAAACTATAAAGTGGATATAATAGAATTAGGAGTTCAATCTTTAGATGAAGAAGTATTAAAGAGATCTGGAAGAGGACATACTGGCAAAGATGTAGCTATGGCATCAAAATTAATTAAAAGCTATGGATTTGTTTTAGGGCATCAAATTATGTTAGGCTTACCAGGCGATACTCCAGAAAAAAGTATTAAGACAGCAGAACAAAGCGTTTCAATGGGAGCTGAAATCGCTAGAATTTATCCTACTTTAGTAATTAAAGATACACCACTGGAAAAAATGCTTCATTGTAATAAATATAAACCATACACTTTAGAAGAAACTATAGCAATATCAAAAAAAATATATAAAATATTTGCTGATAATGGAATTAAAATAATTAGAATAGGATTACAACCTACGGAAGAGATTTCTGAAGGGTATGACTTAATTGAGGGGCCATTTCACCCAGCAATAAGAGAACTTGTTGAAGGCTCTTTGATTAATGATATGATATATGATGCAGTTTGTGATTTCAAAGAAGAGAAAATTGAAATCTTTCTCAATGAGAAAGATATTTCAAAGTTATATGCAGACAAGAAAAAATATTTTACAGTATTAAAAAATAAAACTCAAGATAAAGACATTGTAGTTAAAACAACATGCAATATACCTAGAGGTGAATTTTTAATATTAGTAGGAGAAAATCGAAAAAGGATATCACTAAATAGTATAAACTCATTAGATAATTAAATTATGAAAAGAAGGATATTTACATATTTTATAGAATATATTCCCTATGGAGATATACTTATATATTTAAGGCAAAATTTGTAGGGAGGAATAATTAAATGGAAATATTAAAAGTATCAGCAAAATCACAACCAAAATCTGTAGCAGGTGCACTAGCAGCAGTTTTAAGAGAAAATGGAAGTGTAGAAATGCAAGCAGTTGGTGCAGGGGCAGTAAATCAAGCAGTAAAAGCATTAGCTATAACTAGAGGGTTTGTTGCACCTAATGGTATTGATTTAGTAACCATTCCAGCTTTTTCACAAATTAATATAAATGGAGAAGAAAGAACTGCAATAAAATTTATTGTTCAGCCTAGATAAACCGTGTGATACACGGTTTTTTATTTTATTATTAATACTCTTTATAAAGTTTTCAATTCAACTAATCATTGATAGGTGTACAAAATTTATTAATTCATCAAATTTTTGTACAAGTGTAAATAAAGTTTCATAATGAATACTATTTATTGAAATTTTTAATGAATTAATATAAAATTATATGGTAGTAATTTAAGGGGTGATAAAATTGAAAAAAAATACTAGAGAAAAAGTTGTAAAGGGAACATTATATGTAATGATAGCTATATTTGCATTATCTATGTTAAGTTATATAAAAATATTCTAGGAGAGATTAATATGCATCTTAAGACACTTGAAGTAAGAGGCTTTAAATCTTTTGCAGACAAGACTTTGATAGAATTCAATGAAGGGATTACTTGCGTTGTAGGTCCAAATGGAAGTGGAAAGAGTAATATTTCTGATTCAGTTAAATGGGTTTTAGGTGAGCAGAGTGTAAAGAATTTAAGAGGGAGTAAGATGCAAGATGTAATATTTGCTGGTACTCAGTATAGAAAGCCGGTAGGTCTTGCACAAGTTTCTCTAACATTAGATAATTCAGACTCAACGTTGCAGATGGATTATGACGAAGTTAAAGTAACAAGGAAGTTATTTAGATCTGGAGATAGTGAGTATTATATTAATAATACTAAGTGTAGATTAAGAGATGTTCATGAATTGTTTATGGATACAGGAATTGGTAAGGAAGGATATTCAATTATTGGACAAGGTAAAATTGAAGCTATCTTAAGCGGAAAACCTGAGGATAGAAGAAGTTTACTTGAAGAAGCAGCAGGTATTGTTAAATTTAAAGCTAGAAAGAGCGAAGCTGAAAGAAAACTTGAAAACACACTAAAAAATCTTCAAAGAATCAATGATATTTTTTCTACATATGAAGATAGACTCGAACCTTTAGAAAAAGAAAGTGCAAAAGCAAAGCAGTTTTTGGCTTTTTCAGAAGAATTAGAATATAAAGAGATAAATATATTAATTTATTCAATTGATGAAATACAATCAAAAATAAGTTTGTTTAAAGAAAAGATAGAGAAAATAGAATCTGAAATAACTATTACTATGTCAGAAAAAGATAAGTTAAAGAATGAATTGAATAATTTTAATAATGATATTGAAATTCTAGAAAAAGAAAAAAATTTAGATAAAGAAAATTACTTTAATAAAAAAACAAAGATTCAGAATATAGAAAATGAAAAAAAAATATTAAATGAAAAAATAAAAAATTCACATGAGATTATAAATAATCTTACAAACGAAATTGATGAACAATTAGAAAAAGGAACAGTTCTTATTACAGAATTAAGTAAGTTAGAAAAAGAATTATTAGAATTAAACAAACAAAAGAAAGATACAGATGAGCTAGTTCAAAAGTTAAGTTCTAAAATACATAAATTAGATTTCAAGTTTAATAGTAATGAAGAGGATTTAAACTTTAACAAAGAGAAAATTGTTAATTTGATTAGTATGGCATCTAATTATAAAAATGATTTAAAAATTATAGATAATAATATTTTCAATGAAGAAGATAAATTAAATAGACAAAAACAAATAATTGAAAACCACAAAATAAGCATTGAAATAAATAAATCAGAAATATTAAAATATAGTGTTGAAATAGATGATTGTAAAAAACAAATAGTTGAATTACAAAAGCAATTAAAAGATAGAAAAAAACAAATTAATGATAAAAATAATGAACTAAGAGAGAATGGTAGGCAGTATGAAAAAATAGTCAGTATATTTAATAAAAATGATGCCAATTTAAAATTTTTAATAGATTTAGAAAAAAAGCATGAAGGGTACAATAGAGCTACTAAAGTATTAATGCAGCATATTCAAGAGAAAAAAATATTTATTAAAGAGTATGGCTGTAGTATTTTAGGGGATATTATAGAAGTTGATAAGAGTTTAGAATTAGCTATTGAAATTGCTCTTGGAGGTAATATTTCAAATATTATTACTGAAAATGATCAAGTTGCTAAGGTGTTGATTGATTATTTGAGAGATAACAAACTTGGAAGAGCAACTTTTTTACCACTTAATACAATAAAAGGTTCTGTTATTAATGTTAGCGAAGAAACCAAAAGAATGGATGGATATTTAGGAATAGCTTCTAAAATAATAAAGTTTAATCCTAAATATGAAAGAGCAATTAATTATGTACTCGGAAGAACTATTATTGTAGACAAAATGGATAATGCTTTAATAATTGCAAAAAGGAATAATTTTAAATTGCGGATAGTTACTCTTTCAGGAGAAGTGATTAATTCAGGTGGTTCTTTAACAGGCGGTAGTTCTTTTAGTAAAAACTTAAATATTATGAGTAGAAAAAGAAAAATTCAAGAGTTAAAAACTGAGTTGAAATGTAATGATAGTTCATTGAAATCGCTAAAAAGCAATAGTGAAAAAATTAATTTGATTATCAAAAATTTAGAAAAGACTTCTTTGGAAATTAACGGGAAAATCAACGAGAAAAATATTTCAATGTCGAAAGTAATAGAAAAAATTGAATCAATAAAAAATGATAATAATAAAATAACTAATGAAGTAGCTGTTACAAAAAAAGAATTAGAAGAAATAAATAAAATTATTGAAAAAAACCAAAATAAGTCTAAAAATATTAAAATTAAAAATGGTGAAATAGAAGAAGAGATAATTTTATGTAAGAAAACAATTGAAAAAGCAGAGATAAGTATGCAAGAAATAAATAGTAACCTTTCTCAAGATAGATTATTATTAGGAAATAAAAGAGTAGAGCAAGCTAGAATTAATGAAATTATAAATGGTAAGAATAATGATTTTAATAGAATAAAAAGAGAAATAAATGAATGTGATAGTTTTAAAAAACTTAAAGTTGAAAAAGTGAAAAAGTTACAACAAGAAATATTTATAATTAAAGAAAATATAGAAAAAAATGATTCGCTTATAGATATTAATGTAAAAGAAATAAACAAATTGGATCACGAATTATTGATAAAGGATGAACAAAAACTAAAAATAAAAGAAAAAACAAATTTATTAGCTAGCCAATATGATAACATTAATGATACACTAGATAAAAATGAAAAAAACAAACAAAAACTAATTATCAATCTTACTAAAAATGAAACTGCATTAGAAGCAAAATATATTAAACTGAATGATGAAATGGCACTTACGTATGCAGAAGCTTTAGAATTCAAGGATGTAGATGCAGATTTAAATCAATTTTCGTCAGATATTGCTAGATGTAAAAATAATATTAAAAATTTAGGAATTGTAAATGTAGCTGCAATTGAAGAATTTAAAGAATTAAAAGAAAAACATACCTTTTTAAAAGACCAAAAGAATGATTTGCTTAGTGCTAAAGAAGAAATTGAGAGTATAATAGGGGATATGACTAAAGAGATGAAAATTCTTTTCAAAGATAACTTTGCTAAACTAAGAGAGAGTTTTAATCAAACATTCAAAGAGTTATTTAAAGGTGGTAACGCTGATTTGATACTTGGTGATGGAGATGAATTAGATGCAAATATTGAAATAAATGTTCAACCGCCAGGTAAAAAATTACAAAACCTCAATTTAATGTCGGGTGGAGAAAAAGGTCTTGCAGCTATTGCTTTATTATTTGCTATTCAAAAGATGAAACCTTCTCCATTTTGTATACTTGATGAAATTGAGGCTGCATTAGATGATGCTAACGTAGCAAGATTTGCAGAATTCTTGACGAGATTTTCAATAAATACTCAGTTTATTATTATTACCCATAGAAAAGGAACTATGGAAGCTGGTAATGCACTTTATGGTATTACAATGGAAGAAAAAGGCGTTTCTAAAGTAGTATCTGTAGATCTAAATAAATATAATTCATAGGAGGAATACTGTGATAGGTGATTTTTTTGATAAATTAAAAAGTGGTCTTTCTAAAACAAAAAACAATTTCACAGACAAGATTACTAATGTTTTGAATATAGCAAATACTATTGATGATGACTTGTTTGAGGAATTAGAAGAAATTTTGATTACAGCAGACATTGGTGTTGATACTTCGTTATATATAATTGAAGTATTAAAGGCTAAAGTAAAAGAAAGAGGTATAAAAGACCCAGTTGAGGTGAAAGATTGCTTAAAAGAAGTAATTAAAGATATTATTATTGATAATAAAGATGAAGAAGAAACGGAAAAAACACCTGAAGTGTTGTTTGTAATTGGTGTTAATGGTGCGGGTAAGACAACTTCTATAGGAAAAATATCCGCTCAGCTTAAAGAACGAAATTATAAGGTTTTAATTGCTGCAGGAGATACCTTTAGAGCTGCTGCTATAGATCAATTACAAGTGTGGGCGAATAGAGCTGGCGTGGATTTGATAAAGCATCAAGAGGGTGCAGACCCTGGTGCTGTGATATTTGATGCTATTCAAGCTGCAAAAGCAAGAGATACAGATATATTAATTTGTGATACAGCAGGAAGATTGCATAATAAAAAGAATTTAATGAATGAGTTAGGAAAAATTAATAAAATAATTGACAGGGAATTTACAGAAGGAAATAAGAAAACCTATTTAGTTTTAGATGCGACTACAGGTCAAAATGCTTTAATTCAAGCGAAAGAATTCAAAGAAGTTTGTGAAATTGACGGTATAATACTCACTAAACTTGATGGAACAGCAAAAGGTGGAGTTGTTATTTCAATTAAACATCAATTAGATATACCAGTTAAATACGTAGGTGTTGGCGAAGGAATAGATGATTTACAAGTATTTAATAGCGCAGATTTTGTAGAAGCACTCTTTATTTAAACTGTTAAGTAAAAGTACTTGACAGCAGTAAAAAAATTTGATATTATTCTTATGGTTGGTGTTTTTATGAAAGACAAAATTAAAATTTCAATTATGTTAGATTATTATGGTTGCTTGTTAACTAGCAAGCAAAATGATATTTTGGATTTGTATGTTAATCAAGATTTATCTTTAAAAGAAATCTCTGAATTAACTAAAACAAGTCGTCAAGCAGTTTACGATATTATAAAAAGATGTATGAATCAACTACTATCTTATGAGGAAAAATTAAAATTACTTCAAAAGGATAGCGAATTAAAAGAGAATAAAATTATTATTATAGAAAAGTTAAATGACTTGCTTAATAATGAAAAAAAAGAAACTTTACAAAGTGAAATTAAAAAAATTATTTGTGATATAAAAGAAATCTTCTAGGAGGCTAAATATGGCATTTGAAGGATTAACCTCAAAACTCCAGGATACCTTTAAAAAATTAAGGGGAAAAGGGAAATTATCAGAACAAGATATTAAAGTAGCTATGCGAGAAGTGAAGCTTGCTTTACTTGAAGCTGATGTAAATTATAAAATTGTTAAAAATTTTATAAAAAGTGTAAGTGAAAAAAGTCTAGGTCAGGAAGTTATGAAAAGCTTGACTCCTGGGCAACATGTGATAAAGATAGTAAATGAAGAACTAGTAGATTTAATGGGTAATACCGAAAGTTCTTTGAATTTAAATAATAATGGTATGACAGTGATCATGCTAGCAGGACTTCAGGGTGCAGGTAAAACTACTATGGGTGGTAAATTAGCACTTCATATGAGGAAAAAAGGTAAAAAACCTTTGTTGGTTGCTTGTGATATTTATAGACCGGCAGCGATAAAACAATTGCAAGTTGTTGGTAAACAAATTGATGTACCAGTTTTTTCTATGGGTGATAAATCAGATCCAGTCCATATTGCAAAGGCTTCAATTGAGTTTGCAAAAAATAATGGTTTGAATTTTGTAATTATTGATACAGCTGGTAGATTACATATTGATGAAACCCTAATGGATGAACTTAAAAATATAAAAGAAGTAGTTCAGCCACATGAAATACTTTTAGTTGTTGATTCTATGACTGGTCAAGATGCTGTAAATGTATCACAAAGTTTTAATGATTTATTAGATGTATCAGGAGTTGTTTTAACAAAACTTGATGGTGATACAAGAGGTGGTGCTGCTCTATCTATTAAAGCAGTGACAGGTAAACCGATAAAATTTGCAGGTGTTGGGGAGAAAATGAGTGATATTGAAGTGTTTCACCCTGATAGAATGGCATCAAGGATACTTGGAATGGGTGATGTGCTTTCACTGATAGAAAAAGCCCAAGAATCTATTGATGAAGAAAGAGCTATGGAATTAAGTAACAGAATGGCAACGGCAGAGTTCAATTTGGAAGATTTTCTTGAGTCTATGTCTCAGATGAAGAAACTTGGACCGATGAATAAATTGCTTGAAATGATGCCAGGTGTTAATACAAAACAACTTAAAGGATTAGATTTATCTCAAAGTGAAAATGAACTGAAAAAAATTGAAGCTATGATTAATTCTATGACAACAAAAGAGCGTAGAAATCCTTCAGTAGTAAAAAGTTCTCCTTCTAGAAAAAGAAGAATTGCAAAAGGTTCAGGAACTAAAGTTCAACAAGTTAATAAATTGCTGAAAGATTTTGAGATGATGAAAAAAATGATGAAACAGATGAATTCTGGTAAAAAATCATTAAATAAAGGTATGTTTGGAAATCTTCCATTCATGTAATAGATAGATAATTTTAAGGAGGTGAATACAATGGCTGTTAAGATTAGATTAAGAAGAATGGGTGCTAAGAAAGCTCCTTTTTATAGAGTAGTTGTTGCTGACTCTAGAGCTCCTAGAGATGGTAGATTTATAGAAGAAATAGGTTATTACAATCCAGTTTCTAATCCAAAAGAAATAAAAATTGATGAAGAAAAAGTTCAAAAATGGATTGGTAATGGTGCTCAACCAACTGACACAGTTAAAAGACTTTTTGTTAAAGCTGGTATCAATGAAAAAGCTGCAAAGTAATTATACGGGGGTGAATTTAGATGAAAGAATTACTCGAGGTAATTGCAAAGGCATTAGTTGATAACCCTGAAATGGTTACCGTTAATGAAATACTTGGCGAACAATCAATAATTTTAGAACTGAAAGTAGACCCAGATGACATGGGTAA
>DAOUPR010000175.1 GCA_030626065.1 Clostridium sp.
CCAAAGAAGCTAAAACAACCTTATCGACATCTGCTACAATTAATAACAAATCACCTTTTGATGCTCCAGTAGTATCAATTATACTATTTAATTCGTCTTCACTAAGGAACTTTGAAATTGGTGATTTTATTTCATCTTCTTTTATAGCTATCCAAGCTAATCCTTTAGCCTTATAATCTTTAACAAAACTTGTTAATTTATCTATTTGTTTTCTTCCCATACTAGCACCATTCGGAACTCTTATACATCTTACACTACCATTATTATCAATCGCATTTTTAAATACAGCAAACCCGCAATTATTTACACATTGAGATATATCTACTATTTCCATACCAAATCTTAAATCTGGTTTATCACTTCCATACTTATTCATTGCTTCTTCATACGTAATTCTTTGAATAGGTAACTCTACATCAACATTTCCAACTTCTTTAAAAACTTTTTTAATAAATCTTTCATTAATCTCAATCACTTCTTCTAAATCAACAAAAGACATTTCCATATCAATTTGTGTAAACTCAGGTTGTCTATTTGCTCTCAAGTCTTCATCTCTAAAACATTTAGCAACTTGATAATACCTATCGAATCCTGATACCATTAATAATTGTTTAAATAATTGTGGAGATTGAGGTAATGCATAAAACATACCAGGATAGTTTCTACTAGGTACAAGATAATCTCTTGCTCCTTCTGGAGTACTTTTAGTAAGCATTGGTGTTTCTATTTCCAAAAATCCATTTTCATCTAAAAAATCTCTTGTAACTTTTGCGCACTTATTTCTTATAAAAAATATTTTCTGCATATCAGGTCTTCTTAAATCTAAATATCTATATTTCATTCTAATATTTTCATCTGTATCTAAATTTTCTTTCACAAGTATTGGCGGTGTCTCTGATTCTGATAAAATTTTCAGCTCTTTCCCTAATAATTCTACAGCTCCAGTTGGAAGATTATTATTTGGAGACTGTCTTAATACTAACTCCCCTTTAACAGCAATACAATATTCAGATTTTAAACTATCTGCTTTTTTGAATGCTTCCCCATCTATTTCCTCTCCAAAAACAACCTGTAAAATACCAGTTCTATCTCTTAAATCTACGAATATTAATCCTCCAAGATTTCTCTTTCTTTGAACCCATCCCATTACTACAGAAGATTCACCTTCATTTTTTTCTCTCAATTCGCCACACATAGTTGTTCTCTTTAATCCATTTAAACTTTCAGCCATAATGTTCCTCTCTTTCGCTATTTATTATTAGTTATTTTTAATTTTAGCAACAATACCGTCTATATCGTCTAATTTAAATTCATACTTTGAGCCATCATCCATTTTCTTAATAGTGATTTTATTCTCATCTATTTCATTATCTCCAATTATCACTGTATAAAGTGCTTCTATTTTGTTAGCATATTTCATTTGTGCTTTTACAGATCTACTCATATAATCAATATCACACTTAACACCTTTTTTCCTTAATTTATTCGCTAAACTAAGACTATATAATTTACCTTTCTCACCGAGTGAACCAATATAAAACTCAAGATAAGCAGGTTTGGGAATTATGTGTCCATTCTCTTCTAGTGTCATTATTAATCTTTCAATTCCCATACCAAAACCAACTGCTGGAGTTGCAGGTCCACCTATTTCTTCAATTAATCCATTATATCTTCCCCCACCACATACTGTAATATCATTATTAATAATTTCAAAAACAGTTTTGGTATAATAATCAAGTCCTCTAACTATATGTGGGTCTACTTCATATGCTAAGTCTAGAGCTTCTAGTGTTTTCTTAAACTTATCAAAATGATTTTCACATTCTTCGCATACATAGTCTAAAATAACTGGCGCATCTTTTATTATTCTCTTACAATTTTTATTTTTACAATCCAATATCCTCATAGGGTTTTTTTCAAACCTAGATTTACATGTATCACATAAATCATCATAACTTTCCTTCAAATATTGAATTAAAGCTTCATTATATTTACTTCTACATTCAGGGCATCCTATATTATTAATTGTCAATTTAAGATTATCAATATTAAAGTTTTGAAATACTGACATTGCAAGACTTATTACTTCAGCATCTAATTCAGGTGCTGAAGATCCAAATACTTCTACTCCAAACTGATGATGTTGTCTAAATCTTCCCTTTTGTACATTTTCATATCTAAAAACAGGTGTGAAATAAAACATTTTTGTAGGTTGAGATGCTGCATATAAACTATGTTGAATATAAGCTCTAACAGAAGGTGCTGTTCCTTCTGCTTTTAATGTCATACTTCTATTTCCTTTATCCAAAAATGTATACATTTCCTTTTGTACCACATCTGTCGTTTCCCCCACTCCTCTTTCAAAAAGTTCGGTTGATTCAAACATAGGAGTTCTTATTTCTCGACATCCATATTCACCAGCAATAGTTCTTAATGCTCTTTCTATATATTGCCATTTATACGAATCTTCTGGCAAAAGATCCTTAGTACCTTTTGGTGCTTGAAGTTTCATTCTTTGTCCTCCTTAATTAGTATATACTAAATTTAGTTTCTCTTTTTTTTCTTTCATTTTTTCATCTAGCCTATTTATATATTCTTTTACATCTTTAATATTCGGAACTCTATCTATTCTATTGCTTTTTAGATTGACAATTTTAGTAACTGCATCTGCACCCAGCGCTATTATAGTTTGTCTTTCTTCAATAATTTGAATATTATAAATTCCTTCTTTACCTTTCTTTGAATATCCTACATTTTCTCCATCTCCAACCATATTTCTTTGTCGATACATATAATATGGTATCATATTTAAGCTATTTGATAGACTATATGTTTCATCATACATTTTCCAAACAGCTTCATGATTAATTCCATTTTCATTATTAATGACCATTTCCTCATGAAGTTTAGACGCTCTTTTCAAAGCAAGTCCATGTACAGTTATATTATCCGGATTTAATTCAGCTATTTGATTACAAGTATTTAATACATCGGATAAATTTTCTTCAGGTAATCCTATAATTAAATCCATATTTATATTATCAAAGCCATACTGTCTTGCCATATTATATTTATTAATAACCTCATCAACTGTATGATTTCTTCCAATCCGCTTTAAAGTTTTGGCATTCATAGATTGAGGGTTAATACTGATTCTACTAACACCATATTTTTTCATACTTTTAAACTTTTCATCATTAAGACTATCGGGCCTTCCACACTCCACATTGAATTCTCTTATATCGTAGCCCTCGATAAAGTTTTTAAATATTTTTTCTAATAATTGAGAAAACTGATTATTATCAATAGATGTAGGAGTTCCACCTCCGAAATACACACAATCTATTTGTAATTGTTTTTCCTTTATGTATTTTGAAAATTCTTCTATTTCCTTATTTAATGCTTCAATATATTTATAAACAAGTTTGTCTTTTTTAGAAATAGCATTTGAAGCAAAAGAACAATATACACACCTTGATGGACAAAATGGCATACCTATATATACACTTACTTTATTCTGATTTGTATTTATAAAATCTTTTGAATTAATAACCGCATCATAACACAATAGTGCTTTTTCATTCTTTACAAAATATCTTTTTTCAAAAATATCGATAATTTCTTCCCTAGTTTTTCCTTCATTTATTAAACTATTAGTTATTTTTGTCGGTCTTATTCCAGTTAAAATTCCCCATGGAATTCTTTTGCTAGTTTCCTTTCTTAAAAATAAGAATATGGCTCTTTTAATATCTTGTTTATAATTACTTGAATCTAAATTATATACTTCTTTAAAATAACCAATTTTCTGTATAATAAGAGACGACTCTTTTATACTAATTTCATAGTCAAATTCTAAATCTACAAAATCTATTTTTGTAAAAGGAAAATACACGTTTAGAATAAGATAAACTTCATATCTATAATCTAAATTATTTAAATGTATCCTAATCATTACGCATCCTTCCCTTGCTAATAAATAAACTCGCTTATTTCATTACCAATTGTAGTTTCAGGTCCATGACCTGGTAGTACTCTAATTTTTGAATCTAATACAAATATTTTTTTCTTAATAGAACTAACTAACGTTTGTAGATTTCCTCCAGCAAGATCGCATCTACCTATATTTCCATAAAATAATGAGTCTCCTGATAACAAACTATTATTCACTAAAAAACACATACCACCTGGCGTATGACCAGGTGTACTTATACAATTTATTTTAAAAGTAGAAGTTATAATAACTTCCCCATCTTTAATAAAATAATCAATTTTATTGTCACTTCCAATTCGAGTAAAATAATCATAATTATTTTCTATCATATTAAAATCTTCTTTACTAATATATATTGGTATATCAAATTCTTTTCTAATTTTATCTGCTGCTAATGTATGATCAAAATGTGCATGTGTAAGCAAAATCAACTCAGGATTAAGTCTTAAACTATTAATCACATCAATAATCCTCTTAGAATCATCACCCGGATCAACAATTACTGCATTTTTTTCCTCTTCATCATAAACAATATAGCAGTTTGCTTGTATATTACCAACTATAATCTTAGTTATCTTAACTCCCACAAAACCACTCCTCAATTCCAAAATATATTTAAAAATCTTTTTTACTATCAATTAACATTGTAACTGGACCATCATTTTCAATAATAACTTTCATATCAGCTCCAAACTCACCTGTTTGAACCAACTTGACTTCACTTTTACATCCAGCTACAAATAATTCATATAAAATTTCCGCCTTATCTCCTGACAGCGCCTTAATAAAACTTGGTCTTCTTCCTTTTCTACAATCACCGTACAAAGTAAATTGTGATATTACTAAAATATCTCCATCTATATCTTTTAAAGATCTATTTAATTTACCATTGTCATCTTCAAATATTCGTAAGTTTAATATTTTTTCCTTTAAATATTTCACATCTTCTTCAGTATCCTCAATACTTATACCCAAAAGAACATTAAGTCCCTTATCAATACTACCAATAGTTTTATTTTCCACCTCTACAGAAGAACTTAAAACTCTTTGTACTACAGCTCTCATATTTCTATCCCCTTATTAAAAAAATATCAATTTTTATTTCTATAAACAGAAATTACACCTTTTATTTTTCTTAATTGTTTCATAATATCCATAAGTTTTTCAATATCAGAAATTCTAATTTTTATTGATATTACTGCTGTATTTCTCTTTATGGTTTTAGCATTCAAAGCATGTAGAGATACTTTCTTCATAGTGATTAGTTCAACTACTTCAGATATTATTCCATCCCTGTCTTCAGCTTTAACTTCAATTTGGGTAATATAATCACTTTTTCTAGACTTTTCTTCTTCCCACTCTACTTCTATAACTCTACTTTTATCTTCATTAATTAAATTCTTAAGATTAGGGCAATCATCCCTATGAACAGAAACCCCTCTACCTTTTGTTATATACCCTACTATAGAATCACCTGGAACTGGGCTACAGCATTTTGCAAATCTAATAAGAATATTATCTACACCTTTAACAGTAATACCTGTAGAACTTTTCTTTTTCCTAAAGCTGTTTTGCCTTGTAATTTCTTCCTTCAACTCTTCTAAATTTAATTCTTCTTTCTTCTCTTTTCCATTAAATTTCAATAATTTATTTATACAAGTCGTAACCGTAAGATTTCCCATTCCTACTGTTAAATACATCTCATCTAAATTATTCAGTCCTGTTTTCTTTAAAAAATTATTAAATGGTTCACCTTTAATCAATTCTCCAATGTGAACCCCATGTTTTTTAGCTTCTTTTTCAAGGAAATCCTTGCCTTTTTCAATATTCTCTTGTCTTTGTTCTTTCTTAAACCAAGCTTTTATTTTACTTTTTGCTTGATTACTTTTAGTAATATTTAACCAATCTTTACTTGGTCCTTTTGGTGAAGAAGAGGTGATTATTTCAACAATTTCACCTGTTCTTAATTTATAATCAATTGGTATTATTTTACCATTTACTTTTGCACCAATGCATTTATGCCCGATATCCGTATGAATTCTATATGCAAAATCAATAGGTGTTGATTCATTTGGTAAGTTGATAACTTTACCATTAGGTGTAAAAACAAAAACCTCATCAGAAAACATATCTATTTTAAAATCTTCCATAAATTCTTCTGGATTCAATGTTTCTCTTTGCCATTCCAATACTTCTCTTAACCAAGTTAATTTTGTTTCAAAGTCTTTATCACCATTATCGCCTTCTTTATACTTCCAATGAGCTGCAATACCTAATTCTGCAGTGCTATGCATTTCATAGGTTCTAATTTGAATTTCAAAAGGTTTACCTTGTGGCCCAATTACTGTTGTATGAAGTGATTGATACATATTGGGTTTAGGCATTGCTATATAGTCTTTAAACCTACCTGGTATAGGTTTATACATAGTGTGTACTATTCCTAACACAGCATAGCAATCTTTTATATCATCTACTAAAACCCTAATTGCTGTTAAATCAAAAATTTGTTCCAATTTTTTATGTTTTACAACCATTTTTCTATAAATGCTATAAAAATGCTTAGGTCTTCCTTCAATATCAGCTTCTATTCCTGCTGATTTCAAATTTTCGTCCAATTGACCTTCAATCATAGCTATATAAAGTTCTCTTTCTTCTCTTTTTTCAGATATCTCTTTTACAAGCTCATAATATTCTTCAGGATGCATATACCTTAAAGAAAGGTCTTCAAGTTCCCACTTAATTTTAGATATACC
>DAOUPR010000076.1 GCA_030626065.1 Clostridium sp.
ACAATTACAGAGACTTCTTTAAGAGCAGTACCAAAAGAATATAAAGAAGGGTCATTAGCATTAGGTGCTTCCCATATTCATACTATTTTCAAGGTAATGATTCCTGCAGCAAAATCAGGAATAATAGCAGGTATTATTTTAGGTATTGGTAGAGCAATTGGTGAAACTATGGCAGTTATTTTAGTTTGTGGTAATACTGTTCAAATACCTTCATCTATATTTGAAAGATTTAGACCTATGACTGCAAATATTGCACTAGAAATGGCTTATGCTTTTGGAATACATGAAAGAGCTTTATTTGGAACGGGTGTTATACTCTTCATATTTATAATGATACTTAACTTTATTTTAAACTCCATTACTAATAAGGCAGGTGATAGATAATGAAATCAGCAAAAAGCATTAAAGATAAGGTAACATTAGGATTAATTTATCTATCTACAGCGGTGACTGTAGGAGTATTAGTATGGATAATAGGATATGTTGTAATAAATGGTATAGGCGAAATAAGTTGGGAGTTTTTATCTACATCTCCAAAAGGAGAAGAGGGTGGAGTACTTCCTATGATTGTTAGTACTTTATATGTTGTTTTATTATCTTTAATCATAGCAACTCCAATTGGTATAGGCGCTGCAATCTATCTTGTAGAATATGCTAAACCAGGTAGATTAGTAAGAGCTATTCGTTTTTGTACTGAGAGTTTGTCTGGAATTCCATCAATAATTTTTGGTTTGTTTGGTATGATATTTTTTAATACAGTTTTAGGATTAGGTTTTTCTTTGCTATCGGGTTCTTTAACAGTAAGTATTATGATTCTTCCTACAATAGTAAGAACAACAGAAGAAACACTTAAATCAGTACCAGATAGTTTTAGAGAAGGTAGTTATGGACTAGGTGCTACAAAGCTAAGAACGATAATAAGAATAATTTTACCTTCATCAATCCCGGGTATTTTAGCTGCAATAATTCTAAGTATTGGCCGTGTAGTTGGTGAAACAGCAGCACTTTATTTTACTGCTGGTATGGTTCCAAGGATGCCTACTGCAATAACTGATTCAGGAAGAACACTAGCTATTCATATGTATTTACTTGCAAAAGAAGGTATTTCTTTTGAAAAAGCTTTTGCAACAGCAACAGTATTAATAGTTTTTGTTGCAATAATAAATTTTATTGCTAATAGAGCCGCTAAAGCTTTGAATAAATTTAATAAATTATAGAAGTAATATTTGCATATAAATATATTTGAAATAATTCTAAAATTGGAGGAAGAATAGATGAAAAATAGTAAGTTTTCAATAAAGGATCTTGATTTATACTATGGGGATTTTCAAGCATTAAAAAAATGTAATCTTGAAATACCAGAAAAAAAAGTAACTGCATTTATAGGACCATCAGGTTGTGGTAAATCAACATTCTTAAAGACTTTAAATAGAATGAATGATTTAGTTGAGGGCTGTAGAATAGAAGGAGACATAAAATTAGATAACGAAGATATATATGGAAATATAGATGTCATCAAACTAAGAAAAAGAGTTGGAATGGTATTCCAAAAGCCAAATCCATTCCCAATGAGTATTTATGATAATATTGCATATGGACCAAGAACTCACGGAATTAAGAAAAAATCACAATTAGATGAAATAGTAGAAAAAAGCTTAAGAAATGCTGCTATTTGGGATGAAGTAAAGGATAGGTTAAAGAAAAATGCATTAGGTTTATCCGGTGGACAACAACAAAGAATATGTATAGCAAGAGCATTAGCTACAGAACCAGAAGTTTTATTAATGGACGAACCTACATCAGCTCTTGACCCAATATCTACACTTAAAATTGAAGATTTAGCTGCTGAGCTTAAGAAACAATACACAATAGTAATGGTTACACATAATATGCAACAAGCAGGCAGAATATCAGATAAAACAGCATTCTTCTTACATGGAGAAATTGTAGAAGTAGATGATACAAATGTAATATTCAGCAATCCTCAAGATAGAAGGACTGAAGACTATATCACAGGAAGATTTGGTTAAATAAAATAAGGGGTGATTAGAAATGGTTATACGTCAAGAATTTATAAATGAATTAAATCATATAAATGCTTCTTTAAAAGAAATGGGAAGAGCAATTGAACAATCAATAGATGATATGATAGAAGCATTAATGAATCAAGATATTGAGCTTGCAAAGCAAGTTATAGTAAATGATGATAAGATAGATGAATTAGAAGCAAAGATAGAGTCTGAATGTATAGGAATAATAGCTCTTCAGCAACCAATAGCTAGCGATTTAAGAATGGTAGCTTCTGCACTTAAAATGATAACTGATTTAGAAAGGATTGCAGATCATTGTGCTGATATTTCTGAATACACTATAAAATTAGCGGGAACACCATATAAAAAGCCTCTGGAAGATATACCTAAAATGGCTATACAAGCAAAGAAAATGGTCAATGAAATAGTGGAGAGTTATGTTCAATTTGATATTGAAAAAGCTAAAAAGGTAATGGAACAAGACGATATAGTAGATACTTATTTTTCAGAAATAGTAAAAGAATTAAATGGAATGATGAAAGAAGATAGTAGCTTTGTTGAACAAGGAACTTACTTACTATTTATCGCGAAATACTTAGAAAGAATGGCAGACCACGCTACGAACATTGGTGGATGGATAATTTATAATGTAACAGGTAAGCATCAATAGAAAATAAAATAAAATGTGAAGTGTTAATTGATTTTTATATTCAATTAAACACTTCACATTTTTGGTTTTATATTAGTTTTTACAAATTATAATTCATTAATATCTATATTATAAATCAAACGAAGTTGAACTAAGGCACATCCTTCAATTGCTGTAATATTGTTTTCTTTGCAGTAGGTTAAAATTTCTTCGCTTTCAGCACCAGGTTGAATAAGAACTTTATCAATACCAAGTTTTTTAGCTTCCTTAATAAAATCAATACCAAACTTTGGATTTATACAAAGGTCAATGCAATCAATTTTTTCAGTTACGTCACTTAGTGATTTAAAAGATACACCTGTTTTATCTGTTGGATAAATACCAAATGTGGTGAAATTAGCTTTTTCTAGAGCTTTTTTGACTTTATAGGCATATTTGTTTTCTTTTGTTACGCTTCCGATAACCGCCCAGTTTTTGTATTCAAATAGTTCATTTATTTCCATATAAACACATCCTTTTTCTATTTATTATACGTGAAAATAGTTAAAAATAAAAGCTGTTAAATTTAACTTATATAAACTATATTTGTTAAACATAAATACAAAATTCATATATATTTAACATATAAGTATAAAAGAAATTAAGAATAATGATATAATTAATGTATATTAAAAAATGGAGATGATTTCTTTGGTAAAAAACATAGCTCACAGAGGAGCATCGGGATATTTCCCAGAAAATACAAGAGTTTCTTTTTTAAAAGCAATAGAAATGGGAGCGACAGGAATTGAAACAGATGTTCATTTGACTAAAGATGGGGAACCGGTTTTGATTCATGATGAAAAAGTTGATAGGACAACCAATGGAACTGGATTTGTAAAAGATTTAACCTATAAGGAAATTAAAGAGTTAGATGCAGGTTCATGGTATGATGAAAAATATAAAAATGAAAAGATACTACACTTAGAAGAATTGTTAGAAATTATAGCTAGAGAAGATATGATATTAAATATAGAGTTGAAAAATAATATAGTTCAATATAAAGATATAGAGAAAAAAGTAATTAATCTTATATATAAATATAAAGTTGAAGAAAAAGTTATTATTTCAAGTTTTAATCATTACGCAATAAGAAAATGCATAGAAATTGATAAGAATATAGATACAGGATTATTGTATGTATCAGGAATATACAAGCCGTATAAGTATGCAAAAATAGTTGGAGTAAATAATATACATCCATATTTTTATGCTATCTTGAATAAAGAATTAATTGAAGAAACAAAAAATGAAGGTATAGGGATTAATGCCTATGGAGTTAACAGTGCGGAACATATGAAATTATTAGTAGAATATGGGGTTGATGGAATTATTACTGATTACCCAGATTTGTTAGATAATATATTGAATAAATAATTATAAAATAGCTATTTTTACTATGGGCATTATGTGAATAAAAGTAGAAATATGATAAAATTAATAGTATAATTATATAGGAAAGAGTAATATTTCTCATATTTTTGATTATAATATAAATTGATGTCTATAGCTGGTAAAGGTGGTTATTAAAGTGTTTGGACTGAAGAAAAAAATGGAAAAATGTGATAAATATTCTGTTATGATTATACCGGGGAAATATGGTAAAGTTAGGAACCTGAAAGTATCTAAATGGGCTCTTAGAGTTTTCTTAGTTGTTTGCATAGCTATTCTTGTATATATAATATGTTTATTTATAAAGGTTCGAAATGCTGGAAAAGAATTGAGAAATATGGATTCACTTCAAAATAATGTTGAAATATTGACTAATGAGAATAGGGAAAAAGAACAAGAATTAGACCAATATTATGATGTAGAAGATGAAATTAAAGATAAATTACAGAAAATCGAAGAACTGGAAAAGCAGATACAGGAAAAAATGGAAAGTACAAATGATTTAAAAGGAATTGAAATAGTAAAACTTTCATATAGTCACATGGATAAAGAAATTGTAAATCTTAATTATACACAATTACCGGAAAAGCTAGATGAAAAAATTGAAGATTTAAATAGTATAATGGAAAACGTAAAAGCTGTTAAAAGAGATAATGATAGAATACCTACATTGATACCTGCTCCAGGTAGGATAACTAGTTATTTTGGGAATAGGTCTAATCCTTTCTCAGGAGGAGGAAGTGAATTCCACTCAGGAGTAGATATTGCAAATAGTACAGGTACTGAAGTTGTTGCTACAGCAGATGGATATGTTGTTCAAGCAGGAATCAATTCTGGTTATGGTAATTTAGTAGCAATTGATCATAGAAATGGATATGTTAGTTATTATGGTCATAACACATCATTAGTTGTTAAAGAAGGTGAATGGGTGGAAAAAGGTGAACTTATTGCCTATATGGGAAGTACAGGGAGATCCACAGGACCACACGTTCATTTTGAAATAAGATTAAATAATACACCGATAGACCCACTAAATGTATTACAAGGAGGTATTTAAATGTTTTCATCATCAAAAAAGAATAAAAATGTTTCTACAACAGGTGCAGGTACAATTGATACAGTAATAGGTGTTTCTTCAAGTATGGAAGGTAATATTAATTCAAATGGTATTATTAGAATTGATGGAAAATTTCATGGAGATATTACAACAAAAACAGATATTATAGTAGGAGAACAAGGGTACATTAAAGGAAATATTAAAGCTAATAATGCAAGTATTTCAGGAAAAGTTGAAGGAAATATTAAGTGTAATGGTTTATTAGAAATAATGACTACAGGAAGAGTATTTGGTGATATTGAAGTTGCTTCTATATCAATAAATGAAGGGGCAATGTTTAAAGGTAGTAGTAGAATGATTACAACTGTAGTTGAAGAAGACGACGATGAAAAATTACTTATTGAAAGTCCTGATTTTGACGAAGAAGAGGGAGAAACTATTATAGAATAGTTGTAAACTTATATATGAATGGTATTATAGATAGATTTGAAGGGAATTTTGCTATTGTTGAATTAGATAATGGAGAAATGACTAAAATATCAATGAATATAATTCCTAGTGAATCAAAAGAAGGACAAGTTTTAAAAATTAAGGACATAATTCAAATTGATTATGAAGAAACAAAAAGAAGAGAAGCTGAAATTCGTACACAAACAGAAGAGCTTTGGAATGATTAAAAGTGTAAGGACTGCTATTTAGCAGTCCTTATTAATATTTATTTATCTAATTTGACCATTTCCGTTTATTAAGTATTTGGTAGAAGTAAGTTCTTTTAATCCCATAGGGCCTCTTGCATGTAATTTTTGAGTACTAATACCGATTTCTGCTCCAAATCCAAATTCTGAACCATCTGTAAATCTAGTAGAAGCATTTATATATACAGCAGAGGCATCTACTTCAGCTAAGAATTTTTCTGAATTTCTGTGGTCATTAGTTAGTATAGACTCAGAATGTTTTGTTCCATATTTATAAATATGGTCTATTGCTTCATCAATATCTTCGACAATTTTAATGGCTAAAATCAAATCGTGATATTCTGTTGCCCAATCTTCTTCAGTTGCTTTATTAATTGAATTAACAAATTTTAAAGTTTCACTGCAACCTCTTATTTCAACGTCTTTTTCTTTTAAAGCAGGTACTAGCATTGGAAGAAATTTTTTAGCAATTTCTTTATGAATTAATACTGTTTCTATAGCATTACATACGGCAGGTCTTTGAGTTTTTGCGTTAATAATGATATCGATGGAGTTTTCTAAGTAAGCTGTTTTATCAACAAATACATGACAATTTCCAACACCTGTTTCGATGACAGGGATTGTTGAATTATTTACAACGGTATTAATGAGTCCTGCGCCGCCTCTTGGGATTAAAACATCAATATATTTATTTAATTTCATTAAAACATGAACAGCTTCTCTTTCAGTTTGCTTAATGAGATTTATACAGCCTTTTGGTAATCCAGATTTTATAGCTTCTTCTTCTAAAATTTCAGCAATTTTAATATTGGAGTGGATAGCCTCTTTTCCGCCTTTAAGAATAACAGTATTTCCAGACTTTAAACATAAAGCAGCTGCATCAACAGTTACATTAGGTCTAGCTTCATATATAATACCTATAACACCAAGAGGTACTCTTATTTGATTGATTTTCAAATCATTTGGTCTTTTCCACATTCTAAGAGATTCACCTATTGGATCATCGAGATTTGCAACTTCTTTAAGGCCTAAAGCCATATCATTAATTCGTTTTTCTGTTAAAAGTAATCTATCAAGTAAGGATTTAGAAAGACCATTTTTACGGCCATTATCCATATCTAGTTTATTAGATGAAAAAATTTCATCTTTGCGATCAATTAAAGCTTCAGACATAGCTAATAATGCTTTGTTTTTTGTATTAGTATCAATTATTGCCATTTTTCTAGAAGCTTGATTTGCAAGTATAGCTTTTTCAGTAACATATTGTTCAATATTCATTAAGTAGCCCCCTTTACATACAGAGTTTTATGGTGAAAACTCTATACAAGTACCATATTATTTGTGTGAATTACAACCCGATAGGTTATAAAACCTATATTCTCTTCAATTTTGTCTGAATTAAGTCCCATAATTATTTTTATATTATCTGAATTATAATTAGCAAGACCTCTTGCAATTTCTTTTCCATCAATATTACATACAGAAATAATGTCTCCTTCTTTAAATGTACCATCAACAGATATTATTCCTTTTGGTAATAAACTTTTATGATTTTCAACTAGGGCATATTCTGCACCTTTATCAATGAGTACAGTTCCAAGCGGTTTTGTACTAAATTTAATCCAATGTTTTTTTGCATTCAAATGGTTTTCTTCTTTTATAAATAGAGTACCAATTTTATTACAGTCCATTATTTTATTTAATACATCTTTAGCATGTCCATTGGCTATAATAGTAGGTATTCCTGAAGCACGGGCTATTTCAGCTGCTTTAATTTTTGTGATCATACCACCAGTGCCTAATTTTGAACTTGAACCACTTGCATAAGAAATTATATTAGCATCAATACATTCTACAGTAGAAATCAAATTTGCATTTGGGTTATCACAAGGATTACAATCATATAAGCCATTAATATCTGTTAGAAGAATAAGTAAATCAGCATCAACTACACTGGCTACCATTGCAGATAGAGTATCATTATCTCCAAATTTTATTTCGTCTACAACTATAGCATCATTTTCATTTACAATAGGGATAACATTAGAATCTAAAAGTGCAAAAAAAGTATTGCGACTATTTAAAAATCTTTCTCTGTTTGAAGTATCTTCTTGGGTAAGTAAAAGTTGTGCACCTATTTTTCCATATTCCGATAAAAATTTTTCATACATATGAATTAAAACACCCTGTCCAACAGCTGCTGCAGCTTGTTTTTCCGGGATTGTTTTTGGCCTTTCTTTTAATCCCAATTTGCCTATACCTGCACCTATAGCACCAGATGTAACTAAAATAACTTCTACCCCACTATTATGAATATTTACAAGCTGGCAAACGATACTTTCTATTCTTGAAAGATTTAATAGACCAGTAGAATGAGTTAGTGTTGATGTTCCTACTTTTACAACTATTCTTTTAACATTATTCAATTGCTGTTTTCTAGTTTTCAATATAATAATCCTCCTTTCTAAATAATTACAAAAAGTATTATTATAATAATACAATTCTTAGTATATTAATACAATACATTTTTGTTTTAATATAAAAAAAATAGGTTATGTTCTAATACTGAACTCTGCAAATTGCACTCTGCACTCTATATTGAAAAAAGAGCCCTAAGGCTCGTAATTATTAAACTTGATGGGATTTTGAAAAAATAATAACGTAATTTATTAAGGCAATTAATGAACTAAGAATAGCTATTAATAAAAACCGATATCCTAAATTATTATTATATACAAGCACTACTATTGATAAATAGAATAATAAAGTTGATATTTTACCAAATATATTAGAAGGAATTACTTTCCCATTTTTATATAAAATTATGCCAGTTGAAATCATAAGAAATTCTTTTATGGATACAACAAGTAATATCCAGAAAGGTATGAATTTGCTTATAACAAGACAAACTAAAACGGTAACTAGCATTAATTTATCTGCTAAAGGATCTAAAACCGTACCGTATACAGTAATTAGATTATATTTTCTTGCGATATAACCATCAAGAATATCTGTTAAACCTGCCATTAGAAAAATAAAAACGGCTAAAATAATATTGTTTTGTATCGGTAAAAAAAATACTAAAATAAAAACTGGTATTAAAAAAAGTCTAATTGTAGTTAATATGTTTGGAATATTCATATACTCACTTCCTTGATTACTTAATGCAGTCACTACTATATTATGTCCGCAGGATTAAAAAAATAATCAAATATAAAAGAAATGTAAAAGTACAAACAACGAATTTTAAACAATTAAAACACAAAAACATTCGTTATTAATATTGATTTTAATATTCTTGTCTGTTACTATGTTATGGGAGGGATGAATGTGAATAATAATAATGTGAATAATTATGATGTGGTTATCATCGGAGCTGGGCCAGCAGGAATATTTACAGCGCTAGAAATCACAAAACTAAACCCCGAATGTAATGTTTTAATAATAGATAAAGGAAGAAATATTGAAAGAAGAAATTGTCCGGCCAGGAAAACAGGTAAATGTGTTCATTGTAATCCATGTGGTATAACATTTGGATGGTCAGGTGCAGGTGCATTTTCAGATGGTAAATTATCATTAGCACCTGAAGTAGGTGGAAGAATATTAGAATATTACGGTGAAAAAAAGGCGCAGGAATTAATAAATTATTGTGACGATATATATTTAAAGTTTGGAGCAAATGATACAATTCATGGTTTAAATAATGATAGAGTAGAAGAGATTAAGTATGAGGCAAGCAAACATAACATAAGATTAGTAGAATGTCCTGTAAGGCATTTAGGCACAGAATTAGCCTATGATGTTTTGAAGGGTATGTATGAGCATTTAATAAAAGAAACAAATACAGAGTTTAGAGAGCTTACTGAAGCTGTAGAACTTATAATTGAAGATAAAAAAGCTGTGGGTGTTATAGTTAAAAATAAAGAAAATATAGAAGAAATAAAAGCACCATACATAGTTGTGGCTCCAGGTAGAGGTGGAGCAGAATGGCTAACAAACGAAGCTAAAAAACATAGTATTAACACAAAAAATAATGCTATTGATATAGGGGTTAGAGTAGAGGTTCCTAATGCAATAATGGATCATCTAACAAAAGATTTATATGAAGCAAAACTAGTATATTATTCTGATACCTTTGATAATAAAGTTAGAACATTTTGTATGAATCCAGGTGGTGTTGTTTCGGAAGAACACTATGATGGTGAAATCGCTGTTGTAAATGGACATAGTTATTCTCAAAAAGAATTGAGAACACAAAACACGAACTTTGCAATGCTCGTTTCTACAACATTTACTGAACCATTTAATCAGCCTATTGATTACGGTAAATATATTGCACAACTTGGTAATATGTTGACTGGTGGACCTATTATGGTACAAAGATTAGGAGATCTTCTTAATGGAAGAAGAACAAATGATTCAAGACTTAAAAAATCAACAACGGTACCAACATTAAAATCAGCTATTCCAGGTGATTTGAGTTTTGTAATACCGCAGAGACATTTAACATCAATAGTAGAAGCGTTAAAAGCTTTTGATAATTTAGCTCCAGGGTTGTATAGTAAAAATACATTATTATATGGAGTAGAGGTTAAGTTTTATTCAAGTAAATTTGAAACAAATAAGAAATTTGAAACAGAAATAGAGAATCTTTATACAATTGGTGACGGAGCAGGAATTACTAGAGGATTAATGCAAGCCTCTGTTACAGGTGTTGTCGTTGCTAGAGATATTACAGATAAATATAATAAATAAGCTCTGTTTTAAAGAAGTGTTGATTTATAAGGTATTGTTTGAATCAATAGTTTTTGTTTGCAAAATATTAGCAATGTTCAATTAGCAATTAGAGTGGATTTTGCTACGCAAAATCTTTGAATTAATTAAATAATTAAAGATTCTCGACCGCAGGGAGAGAATTAACCTTAATTACACATTGTACATTGCAAATTGCTAATTGTTATTTGAACTAAACTGATTTACTTAGCAAAAGTTTTAATATCAACAATATTCTAAAACATAGTCAATAAATAATATAAACCTTGAAGAAGGAGAGGATTTTTAATGTCATCATTTATAGTAGTTGGAGCTCAATGGGGAGACGAAGGTAAAGGTAAAATGACAGATTACCTTGCAGAGGAAGCTAATGTTGTAGTTAGATTCCAGGGAGGAAATAATGCAGGACACACAGTTGTAGTAGGAGAAGCTGAATACAAGCTTCATTTAATACCATCTGGAATATTGTATGATGAGAAAATCAACATATTAGGTAATGGTGTTGGAGTTGACACAATGGCTTTTATAAAAGAAATGAAATCCTTTGAAGATTTAGGGATTAAGGTTCATAGCGATAAATTAAAAATAAGGGATAGAGCTCATTTAATAATGCCTTATCATAT
>DAOUPR010000181.1 GCA_030626065.1 Clostridium sp.
AACATAAAAAATCTTACCATATTAAATCCTGTTTTACTTTCTTTAACTTTAGGCATGTCTTTAAGAGATTATTTCTGAATTCAATGTCAAATTCCTAATAATACTGTTCCTCTATCTACATAAACAAATACGCAAAACCTATACAAATTCGCAAATACCTTATTTCTGCGTAAAAGTACGCCCCCCCTAACCCAAAAATTCCCTCAAACTTAGTCTGAGGGAACATAAAACACACATCAATATTTACTTAAAATCCTCGGAACCCTTTGATTTCAGGCTATTCCTTAACTATCTTCACGACACACTCGAGGTGGGCAGTGTGTGGAAACATATCAAGCCCCTGTACCTTCTCCACTTTATACCCTGCTTCTTCTAACACTTTCAAATCATTAACTAAGGTTTTAGGATTACAAGATACATATATTATTTCTTTTGGATCAAACTTGATTACATATTCCATAGCAATAGCATGAACCCCTGGTCTTGGTGGGTCTAATATTATTATATCTGGTTTTTCATCAATATCCATTATTACTTTTGCTACATCACCTGCTATGAATTCACAATTAATAAGTCCATTAAGTTTTGCATTTTCATTTGCTGCTTCTACTGCTTCTTCAATCAGTTCTACTCCAACTACTTTTTTTGCTTCTCTTGCAACTATTTGCCCAATTGTTCCTGTTCCACAATACAGGTCAAATACTGTTTTCGAATTAGCATCTCCCATAAAGTCTTTTACTATAGTATACAGCTTTTCTGCCCCATTAGAATTGGTTTGAAAAAATGATAACGGAGATATTTTAAATTTCAAACCTAATAATTCTTCTGTAATATAATCTCTTCCATATAATACTCTAGTTTCGTCAGAGTATACTTTATCTGATAGTGAATCATTGACTGTATGAATGATACCTGTTATTTTATCTTTATAATCTTCATTGAGAAGAATTTCTTTATATTCATTCATATCAAAATCTAACTGAGAAGTTGTAACAATATTTACAAGGAAATCCCCTGTTTTTATACCTTTTCTAACTACTAGATTTCTAAGATAACCTTCTCTACTCATAACTCTGTACTGTTTCATTTCTTTTTCTTTAAAATAATTTACAGTTAAAGCTAATACTTTTCCGAAATCTTCATCTACAAGCTTACAACAATCAACATTTACTATACCAAAAGCTTTTCCTCGCATATGCATTCCAAGAGTAAGCTCTCCTCCTTTTTCAAAATCACCAAAGGAAAACTCCATTTTATTTCTATATTCAAAAATCTCAGGACTACCTTCCATTCCTAAAAATTCGTAATCTTCAATATTAGCCTTATTAAATAGCTTTATTAATTGATTTTGCTTGAATTCTAATTGTTTTTGATATGGTACATTTTGATGAGAACATCCTCCACATAAATCAAACACAGGACAAACAGCATCAATTTTATAATCAACTTCTTCAACAACTTCATTGACTTTAGCCATTGCGTTACCATTTTTAAATTTATGAACATATGCTTGAACCTTTTGACCAGGCAAAGCATTTTTTATTAAAACCTTTTGTTTATCTACATAGCCAACTCCAAACCCTGGAAATTCTGTTTCTACAACGTCTACTTCATATACTTTTCTTTTTCTCAAAAAATCACTCCTATTTCTTTTGTAATTATTTTATAACATATTTTTATTATGCAATTTCCTATATTATTGATATAATCAAATGAGCACCATATACTTTTATTTTACAATTACAGTTAATTCTCTATTTGGTTATAAAATATTTTAATTAATTATAGATTTTCTGACCAAAGGAAAGAAATTCCTACTTAATTGTGCATTTTTATTATTTTCGCACTCAACATTACTATTATACCAATTTATTTTTTATTAACAATATATTTTTTATAGACAGTATATATTTCTATTAAACATATACAATATGAAAGGACGTTATTATGTTTACTAAATTAATATTTCTTTGCTCTGCTGGGTTCGTAGCTGCTTTCGTTGATTCTATAGCCGGTGGAGGTGGACTAATTAGTGTTCCCGCTTTTTTGGCAGCAGGTATCCCTACTCATTTAACTCTAGGTACAAATAAATTCTCAGCTTCTTCAGGCTCTTTTACTAGTTCCTTAAAATTTATTCTCTCTAAAAAAGCAAACTTTAATCTACTAAAATATCTAATCCCCTTCACTCTAATAGGTGCAAGTATTGGTGTGAATACTGTTATGCTTATAGATGAAAACATTCTTAAATCGTTAATTCTTGTACTTATTTTATGTGTAGGCTTATATAGTATGTTTTCAAAATCTTTAGGTGGAGAAAATAAATTTGAAGGTCTCACTAAGAAAAATATTGCTCTTGGAATAATAATTTCATTTTCACTTGGTTTTTATGATGGATTTTTCGGACCTGGGACAGGCTCTTTTCTAATGTTTTTATTAATCAAAGTGTATAAATTTGATTTTACTAACGCGGCTGGAAATGCTAGAGTACTTAATTTTGTTAGTAATATTACTTCGCTAGTTCTTTTCGCTTTTAAAGGTCAAATCATTTATACACTTGCAATACCAGTTGGTATCTTTATGGCTTTAGGAGCTAGACTTGGTAGTGGACTGGCTATAAAAAATGGTTCTAAGCTTATAAAACCAATATTTTCTATAGTTTCTCTGTGTGTCGCTGGAAAAATTCTATGGGATATCATTGTTTAAAACATGCTATACATTAGTTTTACTACTGTATAGCATGTTTTAATTCATAACGGAAAGAAAGTGAGTCAATTGCCAATTGGTCAACTGCTCACTTTATTATTTTGTTTTTTATTTATTTCTATTGTGTCAATTGCCATCAGGTCAACTGCTTGCATTATGCTAGGTTATAATTTATTGTTCATTTACAATATTTACTAACTCAAGCTACTCTATTATAATACACCTTCTAAAAATAATTGTCAATACAATTCTTAAATTTAATTATCACATTTACGTATTAATGTAATACATAAATGTGATTTTTTAATATTCATCCTTATTTTAATTTTATTAATTTTCAAACAATTCTAATTTCCGCCAAATATCCACATAAAGTATAACCCATTTGCTTTATTTGTACTACACTTTATATGCAATGCCCATTACAATGTTTTCTACAGAAATTTTCTTTTTTTGTACAAAAGATATTCACTGAACCACATTTAGGACATATTCTTTCATTATTTTCAAAATTTAATTCAAATGTATTGCCGCAATCCTCACATCTCATACTACAAACATTAACAGTATAATTTCCACCGGAAATTCTTACAGCCTTTCCTTCAACTAAAGCTTCAGTTAATTTTTTTCTTCCCTGATCTATAATATTTTGAAAGGTTTGTCTTGAAACTAACATTTTCTCAGCACATTGCTCTTGGTTTAATCCTTCAATATCTTTTAACCTCATGGCTTCTACTTCTTCTATTTTAAGAACCACTTCATCTAACTCACATTTTCTCTTATTAAAAGGAATGAAATAGGTACTCTCTGGTACAAACTGTACTCTTCTCCATTTTTTAGGTCTTGGCATTTTTGTCCTCCTTACATTCTTTACAAATACCTTCAAAAACTAGATTAGCATCCTTAATAGAAACACCATACTTTTCTTCTAGCTCTATATTAGATTTAAGGTAATTATAACATAAATCTTGATCATCTATATCTAATATTTTGCCACACTTTATACATTTAAAATGCATATGAAGACATTTTTTACTATAAATTTTTAATTCAAAATAGTTAACATCATCTATCTTAATTTCTTTTACTATCCCAAGCTCGACATATAATTTTAAAGTTCTATATACTGTTGCTAATCCTATATTTTTATCTCTTAACTGATTAAATATTTCCTCTGCTCTCAAATGCTTATCTGCATAATATAGCGAATGTAAAATTACTCTCCTTTGATAAGTAAACTTATATCCTTTTTCACTTAATTGACTTTCAATTTTTTTTAAATTATCTTTCATTCTAAACAACTCACTTTCAAATTATTTCTATATACAATAAAAATCAAAATTGTACTTATTATTAATAATTACTTAATTCTATTTTACTATGAACTCGTTGAAATTGAAAGTCAATTAACTAAAAATATTATTAGATAATCATTATCCAATGATAATTAGCAATGCACACATCACAAATATACAATTTTCAATTAAGGATGATTTTGCTACGCAAAATCAACTATTTAAGCCTTAGACTAAAACTAAAGTCATTTTTTATAATCTTTTAACTAATTAAAGAAATAATTTTAGCTCGCTAAAATTATTTCATCCTTAATTGTGCACTGTGCATTGTGCATTTAAGATTTTATTCTTTAATCTGCACATTGCACTCTGCAAACTGCACTCTTGTTTTTAAATTAGTGTTGGCATACTGAGCCTGAAGATTTAAGATTTCCTTTTAAATATTCATCTACAGCTACATCAGGCTCACCGCTTGCTCCAACTAATACATCTACTCCATTATCAACAAATAAGTTTTGAGCTGAACCACCCATACCACCTGCTATAATTAAAGCTGCTCCTTGCTCTGCTATAAACCTAGGCAAAAATCCTGGTTTATGTCCTGGATTTGCTACCTCTTCTGTTTTTACAACTTTTCCATCCTCAACATAATACATCTTAAAAAATTCGCAATGCCCAAAATGTTGACTTACCATACCCTCTGTTACTGCTACTGAAATTTTCATTATAACTCCTCCTATTTATATAAATATTTTTTAATATTTAACCACATTTCTCGAATTGCCATATTGGCAGGACTATTTTCAAACTCTGTAATTGGTTTTAATGAATTTATTGATTTAATAACTGTATCATCATATGGAACTTCCCCAATTAAAAGATAATTATTGTCATTACAGTATTCTTTTATAGAATTTGCTACCGTTGTATTTATATCAGATTTGTTTATACAAACAAGTGGTGTTACATTAAAATGTCCACATACTGAAAGCACTCTCTTAAGATCTTCCATGCCTGACATACTAGGTTCAGTTACAACTAAAGCAAAATCGGTATTAGTTATTGATGAAATAACCGGGCATCCTGTGCCTGGAGAACCATCAACTATAATTAATTGTTCATTACTACTCTTAACCTTTTCAGCTAATTTTCTAACCTTTGTAATCAATTTTCCAGAACCGTCTGCTCCTATTTCCATTTCAGCTCTTGAGATAATTCCTTTATTTCCTTTTGTGATCATAGTTTTTGCACCATAATCCTCTTTAATATCTATAGCCCCTACTGGACATACTATTGTACAAGCTATACATCCTTCACATTTATAAGGATTTATTTTAAAATCTTTAATAGCATCAAATTTACATACCTCCGCACATTTCCCACATTCAATACATTTTTCACTATCGATTGTGGCAATATTACCTGTTACAAAACCTTCTATATTTTCATCTTCACCTTCATACATTAGATATAGATTGGGTGCATCCACATCACAATCAGCCTTAATTACATCTCCAGCAAGTTGAGATAATCCTACAGCAATAGTTGTCTTACCCGTTCCACCTTTTCCACTAATAACTACTAGTTCCATGTGCTCACCTCTTTAACTTTTGCTCCAAATCCATTAAATAACTCTCTCATCTCATCCATATTCACAATTAATTCACCTTTAGAATATAGTTCAGCAATATCTCTGCTATATGGTACGCTACCTAGAATGGAAATATTATCTTCCTTACAATAATCTCTAATAATATTATCTTCACTTATTTCTTTATTTATAATAATAGTAAAAGGAATATTCATTTGTTTAACTAGCGATACCGCCAATTTCAAATCATGCAAAGCAAATTCAGTAGTTTCTGTCACCAAAATAGCCCTATCAGCTTTTTCTAATGTATTTACAGCATTACATGAAGTACCTGGAGAACAGTCTAAAATATTAATTTCATCCTCTAGATTTTTTGTAACCGCTCTAATTATTGGAACTGCCATTGGTTCACCGATATCAAGTAATCCTCTAATGCAATGTACCCCTTCACCAATTCCTTCTTCAACTATTCCTAATCTTCTTTTTTGAAAATGAATTGCATCATATTTACAAACTAATTCACAAGTTCCGCAACCATGACAAAGTTGTTGGAAAAACATAACATCTTTCTTTGTCTGAGCTAATGAGTTAAACTGACAAGCCTTAGAGCATTCTCCACATAAAGTACACTTATCCTTGTCAATAACAGGATACAAAACCTTAACTTCTTCTCTCTTACTAATTTCCGGATTTAAAAATATAAATCCATTTGGTT
>DAOUPR010000243.1 GCA_030626065.1 Clostridium sp.
CTTTGAAAAGTCTCTTAATTGTTGGGAAATTCTGAAAGTCATATGTTGACCATTTTGATGAACAAGGCATAAAGCTTCCTGAAATCATAGCACCATCTAAAACTTCATTTGGATGCATAAATGTTGGCACCATGTGGTTACAGTCCCATCCATATGCTAAGTCGTTATATCCTGACTCCTCCATTTGAGACTGAGGTTGCATAACTAATACAACAGAAGGTAGCTTTGCTACTTCTTCAGAACGCTTAATAACTGGTTCTAACTCATATGTTTCAACCTCTTCAGGCTCTAAATCCTTTACACAGTTACCAATGTATTCAGATAATCTCATTCCAGCCCATCTTAATGCATGATTTTTCTTTTGTTGTTCTCTCTTTTCGAAGTCTTCATCAGTGTCTGCAACAAGAACAATGTTTTTTAGTTGAGAGAAATAAGTATATTTTGCACCTTCTCCACTCATATCAATCAAACCATCTTGAAAGCCTCCCCAGTGTTTTCCAACAACTAAGACACTACAATCCTTTAATGCATGAGTTCTTCCATCTCCAGCTTGAAATAACTTGCCTGTAACTCCTGGGAAAACAGCACCACCTGATACTCTGCATCTTGGCTCAATAGCTTCCTTTACGGGAACCAAACGAACCTTATCTCCAGGGTTAACAATAACCAAATCTGCTTCAGTGATATGCTCATCCTCTTTAACTACAGATAAAGCTTCTTCTTTATTTATAGTAAGAATTCCATTGTTAAAAGATGTTTCATCACCGAAAACGATATCCTTTACATAAAAATTTCCTAATTCTAGTTTCATAATTTACACTCCTTTCTTAAATGAAAGATTTATTTTTATTGACAGGAAATTAACAATATTATAGCATAATCATGATTATAAATCAATCATGATTAACTATCTTGATTTTTCCAACTGTGAAGCATAGATAAAATCAAACTTTCTAAAGAAACTCAAAAAATATTATTTTCACAAGACAAACACAAGCAAAAATCTAAATTGCATTGTCAAAGGAAAAAAATTGTGTTATTATGAAAAAATAAATGGTAATATTTAATACTTGTTTCTATAATAGTATTGAATATATTAATTAAAAATATTAGTAAAATATAAATATGATTATTTTAAATTCAAAAACTAAGTTGGTGAAGAAATGGAGAAAAAATCAATTCAGAGGAATAGAATTATGTCTTACTTTATTGATGCAGCTGCGAAAATTATTGAAGAAGAAGGAATACAATCAATAACTATTCGAAAGGTAGCAGATATTGCTGGATATAACAGCGCAACATTATACAATTATTTTAAAAATTTAGACCACTTAATTTTTTTTGCTGCAATGAGGTATGTAAAGGAATATTCTCTAAACTTACATCGGTTTATTGAAAATAGTGAGAATGCATTAGAAAGGCATTTAGCAACATGGAACTGTTTTTGCCATTATTCCTTTAATAAGCCTGAAATATATTATGCTATTTTTTTTGCAAAGCTTGATAATCCGTTGGAAAATTATGTAGAAGAGTATTATAAATTATTCCCAGAGGATTTAGGTAAGCAGCCTAAGGATATATCAACTATGCTTCTTAAACATGATATATATGATAGAAGTACAACATTACTTGAAGGTTGTGTTGATGAAGGTTTTATTAAAGAAGACGATAAAGATGATATAAATGAAATGATTTTATTGGTGTATCAAGGGATACTTCAGAAGATTATTAATAAAAAGATAAATTATTCTGATGCAATAGACAAGACTATGAAATATATTACACAAATTATAAAATCATATACAATTAAAAAATGAAACTAATTTCAGTTTCTTTTTTTATCTAAAATCATTAGACACTCACTTCTATAAGTGGGTGTTACAACTTTCCTTACTTAGGTGGGAGAAGAATCTCCTGCCTAAGCATCGATGTTTAGCTTTAGGTATAAGTAGACTGCCAAAATCTTTGATTTTGAGTAAGTCACTTAGTTTCTTCATCAAACGAGTTCACTAAGAAAATTAAAAGGAAATTTAGTTAGTATATCAAATTAATATGTTTGTAAGCCTGAAATTATTGTTTTTTATTTATTGCATATGAAAGCTTTCAGTATCATTGGTATATATCTCAAATCGTTGTTTTTCTTATACATATATTGTAATTTATTATTTTGGACATACTATCATATGTTTTTAAAACTACAATTTCAAAGAAACAGTTAATTAGAAAAAATTGGAGGGAAATTATGATTAGTGAATTTATTAAGGCATTTATTTTTATTTTTATTGCTGAAATGGGTGATAAGACTCAAATATTAGCTATGACATTTGCAACACAATATAACGCTAAAAAAGTACTACTAGGAGTTTTTTTAGGTTCACTAATAAATCACGGACTAGCTATTCTTTTAGGATCATATCTATCTAGTTTTGTTCCATTAAATGCAATTCAAATAATCGCAGGATTTGCTTTTGTAGGATTTGGGCTATGGGCTTTAAAATTAGATGAAGATGATGAAAATAGTAATCAAAACAATTTTGGTCCAGTTCTAACAGTTGCTCTGGCGTTTTTTATTGGAGAGTTAGGAGATAAAACACAACTTACTGCTATGACATTATCTACAGATGCACAATTTCCTATTTTTATTTTACTAGGGACTGTTTCTGGAATGATAATGACAAGTGGGGTAGGAATTTTTGTTGGAAGAAAGATAGGGGAAAAGGTACCAGAAATTGCGATCAAGCTAATTTCTTCAGGTGTTTTTATTTTTTTCGGAATATTAAAGCTTGTACAAACAGTTCCATCCAAGTATTTAACAGTTATTAATATTATTTTATTCATAATTATTTTAAGTGCAATTGTATTTTTATTATTGAGTAGAATAGTTAAAGAAATAGGAAAACAACAAAAAACACTTTTGCAGGAGTCAGCAGTAACATTATATATTCAAAAACATGATATTAAAGAGGCTATAGAAAATGTATGTTTAGGAGATAAGAACTGTGGTGGGTGCAAAGGGAGTAATTGCTTGGTAGATTATGCAAAAAGCGTTTTAGATACTACTGAGAAAAACAGTGAACATGCTCATATATTTGATGTGAGTAAACTACCAGAGAGAGACAATGATAAAGCATATAATGAAAATAGTATTGTAGAAGCTTTAGGTATGACAATCTTTCATTTAATTAGTTATCATCATACGGATGAGGAAAGGGCTGCTATTGATAAAGTAAGAGGAGCTTTAGAGAAGATTGCTTTTGGTGAACCTATTCCTTTTGAGAATGATATAAAGAAATACTTTTATGAAATTCAAAAAAGAGATAAAAGAATAATGAAAAAAATTAGAAGTTGTATTGAAGAAATGAAGAAGCAACAAAGAAAAAGAGAGTAGGCTTTGGGGGAAGGACTACTCTCAACAGTACATATAAAGGGGTTTTTGATTGGGAATTATTAATATTATGTCCATAGGATTCAAAATTATAACATAGCCATGAATAATTTTTTTAAATAAATATTAATGATGTTATGGAAGGTGAAATGGAATGTTAAAGTTAATAAAAAACGGAGAAGTTTACTCTCCAGATTATATTGGGAAAAAAGATATTTTAATTACAGGTGATAAGATAGGTTATATTGCTGATAGCATAAATATACCAGAGGATTTTGTAAATATTGAAGTTATAGATGCTACTGATAAACTGGTAGTTCCAGGGTTTATAGATTCCCATGTTCATATAGTTGGTGGAGGAGGAGAAGGAGGTTATAAAACTAGAACTCCAGAAATACAATTAACTGATATTACTACTGGTGGAGTTACAACTGTTATTGGAGTTTTAGGTACTGATGGAACTACTAGAACTATGTCAAACTTGCTAGCTAAGGCAAGAGCATTAAGAGAAGAAGGGATTACGTGCTATGCTCATACAGGTTCTTATCAAGTACCCGTAAGGACAGTAACAGGAAGTATACAAGATGATATTATTTTAATAGAAAATATAATTGGAGTTGGAGAAATTGCATTATCTGATCATAGATCTTCACAACCAACTTTTGAAGAAATATTAAAAGTGGTTGCAGAAGCTAGAGTAGGTGGAATTTTATCTGGAAAAGGTGGAGTTGTAAATATTCATATGGGGAGTGGTAAAAGGAAGCTAGATTTACTTGAAAGAATAGTTAAAGAAACAGAAATCCCTATAACTCAATTTTTACCAACTCATATGGGTAGAAGTGAAGAATTATTTAAAGCTGGAATAGAATTTGCTTTAAATGGTGGCTTTATTGATTTTACAACAAGTACAGTAAAAGAGAAATCTAAATCAAAAAGCTCTAAATGCAGCAGTAGACTAAAAATGCTATTAGATAATGGAGTATCAATAAACAATATTACATTTAGTTCAGATGGACAAGGTAGTCTGCCTTCATTTAATGAACATGGCAATTTTGTCGGCTTAGGCATAGGAAAGGTTACTTCGTTATATAAAGAAGTAAAGGATGCTATAATAGAAGAAAACGTAGAAATTGAAGATGCTTTAAAAGTAATTACCTCAAATCCTGCTAATATTTTGAAGCTTATTAAAAAAGGTTATATAAAAGAAAATAATGATGCTGATATAGTTGTACTGGATAAACATAGTATGGATATTGTTTCAGTTATTGCAATGGGACAGGTAATGATACAAAATGGCGAAGTAAAAGTTAAAGGAACCTTCGAAGAATAACAGTAGTTGATTAACGAATAAAAAAAGATATATAACAGGTTAAATAATATAAAAATAAGATAGAATGACGTTTGCTAAGCGTCATTCTTTTTTGCAAATTTTTAGACAGCATTTCTTTCAGATTAAGCAAATATACATTGTACCCATATTGTATCTATAACTAGCTTAGTGTATAATAAAATTGTATCCATAATAAAATTTTGAATACAAACATATCATAATAATTATAAACTTA
>DAOUPR010000035.1 GCA_030626065.1 Clostridium sp.
ACCTAATATGCCAAGACCTTATAAAGTTAAGCATGGTAAATTGGTTGGAATAATTGCAGTTGTTTTATGTTCGGCTGTTATAATCTTGTATCTGCCAGGAGCACCAGCAGCTTTATTGTGGCCTTATGAATGGGCAATAGTAATAGGTTGGGGTATTCTTGGAATTATATTTTATGTATGGGCAAAATTATCTTATAGTGATTTTGGCGTCCATGAATTTGATTTTGAAGTAGAAGGGGAGGATTCTATCTAAGGCTATTACAGCTGGAGGGAAGGTGAAGGATTAATATCTTAAGGAATTCTATAAGTAAAATATTTGACCTTGCTATAAATATAGCAAGGTCAAAGTTTCCTGAAAATTAAAAAAATTATGAAATCTATTAAGGTAAGGTGATTACCTTGTAGAGTTTTGATAGGGACGATTTACAAAAGGGGGCTTTGTAAATCGTCCTATTTTATATATTAGATTGAAATAATATATCTTATTTCTTAGTTTTTTTTGCTGGTAATTTCTTTTGTGTTTCTTTTTTTTCTTCAGTACCTTCGAATGCATTAATGTACATTTGTTTTATTTCACTTATTAATGGGTATCTTGGATTAGCACCTGTACATTGATCATCAAATGCATTTTCGCTCATAGTATCAAGAGTAGCATAGAATTTAGTTCCTGAAACTCCGAATTCTTGTATAGTTTTTGGAATATTTACTTTTGCTTTTAATTCATCTATTGCAGCCATTAAGAGTTTAATTTTTTCTTCGTCAGTGTTTCCACCTAAATTTAGATAGTCTGCAATTTTAGCATATCTAGATTTAGCGTTTGGATATTTGTATTGAGGGAATGCAGCTTGTTTTCGTGGATTATCAACTGCATTAAATTTAATTGTTTCATTAATTAATAATGCATTTGCTATTCCATGAGGTACATGGTGTTCTGCTCCTAATTTATGAGCCATTGAGTGACAAACTCCTAAGAAAGCATTTGCAAAGGCCATTCCTGCCATTGTTGAAGCATGAGCCATTTTCTCTCTTGCTTTCATGTTGTTAGCACCTTCAGAGTACGCGTCTGGAAGATATTTAAATATTAATCTTATAGCTTCTAGTGACATACCGTTTGTATACTCAGAAGCAAGTACTGATACATAAGCTTCAATTGCATGAGTTAAGGCATCTATACCTGAAGCTGCAGTTAAACCTTTTGGCATATTCAGCATTAATTCAGCATCTACAATTGCCATATCAGGTGTTAATTGATAATCAGCTAGAGGATATTTAGCACCAGTCTTTTCATCAGTAATAACAGCAAATGGAGTTACTTCAGAACCTGTTCCAGCGGAAGTTGGTATAGCTACCATCATTGCTTTTATACCCATTTCAGGGAATTTATAGACTCTTTTTCTAATATCCATAAATCTCATAGCTAAATCTTCAAATTTAACTTCGGGATGTTCATATAGAACCCACATAATTTTAGCTGCATCCATAGGTGAGCCTCCACCAACTGCTATGATTGTGTCGGGTTTAAATATTGCCATTTCAGCAGCACCTTTTCTTGCAGTTTCAAGGGTTGGGTCAGGTTGAACGTCATAGAAAATTCTGTAATCTATATTTGACTCTTCAAGAGTTTTAGTGACATTATCTATAAATCCTAAATCATAAAGTACTTTATCAGTTACGATAAATGCTTTCTTCTTACCCATATCTTCTAATTCTTTTAATGCAACTGGAAGACAACCTGTTTTAAAGTAAACTTTTTCTGGAACTCTAAACCAAAGCATATTTTCTCTCCTCTCGGCAACACTCTTAATATTTAGTAAGTGTTTAACTCCTACGTTTTCAGAAACTGAGTTACCACCCCATGAACCACATCCAAGCGTTAATGATGGAGCAAGTTTAAAGTTATAAAGATCTCCAATAGCACCTTGAGAAGAAGGCATATTGATTATAGTTCTACCTGTTTTCATCATTTGACCAAATTTTGCAATTCTATCTTTACATTTAACTTGGTCTGTATATAAAACAGAGGTATGACCGAATCCACCTAGCTCTATTAACCTAGAGGCTTTAGTGAGAGCTTCATCGAAGCTTTTAACTCTATACATTCCGAGTACTGGAGATAATTTTTCGTGTGAAAATTCTTCTTCTAATTCTACTGATTCAACTTCACCGATTAATACTTTAGCGAATTCAGGAACTTTAACTCCAGCAAGCTCTGCTATTCTAAATGCTGTTTGACCAACAATATCAGCATTTAATCTACCATTTATTATGATTGTTTTTCTTACCTTATCTATTTCATCATCTTTAAGGAAATAAGCACCTCTGTCTTCAAATTCTTTTCTTACTTCAGCATAAACTTCATCCATTACTATCACAGTTTGCTCAGATGCACAAATAACTCCGTTATCAAAAGTTTTAGAAAGCAATATTGAGCTTACTGCCATTTTTAAATGGGCTGTTTCATCTATTATTGCAGGAGTATTACCAGCACCAACACCAATAGCAGGTTTACCAGAAGAATATGCAGCTTTTACCATGCCAGGACCACCGGTAGCTAAAATGATATCAGATTCTTGCATAATGGCTTGAGATAATTCTAGTGAAGGAACATCTATCCAACCAATAATATTTTTTGGAGCACCAGCCTTAACTGCAGCATCTAAAATTATTTTAGCAGCTTCAATAGTACAACCTTTTGCTCTTGGGTGTGGAGAGAAAAATATAGCGTTTCTAGTTTTTAAAGCTATTAAAGCTTTGAAAATTGCAGTAGATGTAGGATTTGTTGTTGGAACTATTGCAGCTACAACACCTATAGGTTCAGCTACTTTTTCAATACCGAATGTAGTATCTTTTTCTACAACACCACAAGTTTTTTCATCTTTATAATTATTGTAGATATACTCTGAAGCGAAATGGTTTTTAATAACTTTGTCTTCAACTATTCCCATTCCAGTTTCTTCTACAGCCATTTTAGCAAGTTTTATTCTAGCATCATTTGCAGCCATTGCTGCTTCTCTGAAAATTGCATCAACTTTCTCTTGAGAGAAAAGAGAAAATTCCTTTTGAGCTTTTCTTACTTCTTCCAGTCTTACTTTTAATTCCTCTAAATTAGTAACTTTCATAATAGACACCTCTTTTTAAATTTTTTTGAGTAGATTTACTAAGGTTATTATTTGCGGAAAATTTAAATACTAACAATAAATTATTTGAAATTGAATTATAAACTTATCAATAGATAAATAATTAACAATGTATTAGAAATAAAAAGTATCTTCATCCAATATTGAGGTCAAATAATTATAGCTTGAATGTGATATAACACTATTTTAATACCTAAAATAAAAACTTATATCATATTCAAGTAGCATATCATAAATAAAATATTATTCAAGATAGTTTATTTAACCATTAAATTGTTAACCTTTTAACAATTTAAATTATAATATATATTTATAGAAAATGCAAGTACTTTTTTGACCACATGGGACAAAAAAGGTCCTATAAACAATTTCATATACTGATAAGTGCATTTGAAATTTTAAAAAAATTAAAGATTACTTACAAGTTCTTAAACATAATAAGTAAGTAATGATATAATATATTTTGGTAGATAATATATTTTGATTTTGGAGGATAATAAATGAAGGTTTTATGGGAATTGTTTGGTTGTTTTTTCAGAATTGGTGCTTTTACTATTGGAGGAGGATATGTAATGTTACCCATGATACAGAGAGAAGTTGTTGATGTGAAGAAATGGGCAACCGATGAAGAAGTTATAGATTATTATGCAATTGGACAATCAACTCCAGGTGTTATTGCAGTGAATACTGCTACATTTATAGGATATAAAGTGAAAGGCGTAATTGGAGCAATTGTAGCAACTCTTGGGATGATTACTCCATCACTATTTATTATTATGACTATTGCTACTTTTTTTTCTCGCTTTCAGGATTATGCAATAGTTCAAAATGCTTTTAGTGGTATCAGAGCAGCAGTAGTTGCATTACTTATAAATGCTATTGTTAAAATAGGAAAAAAATCAGTTAAAGATAAAATAGGATTTACTATTGCTATGGTTAGTTTTTGTATAGTTGTATTTGGAGGAGTTTCTCCTATTTGGATTATTATTGCATCTAGCATTATTGGGATTTTTATTAAGTTTGGGGGTTATCGAAAAAATGATATATCTTAACTTGTTTTTAGTGTTTTTTAAAATAGGGTTGTTTACCATTGGAGGAGGATTAGCTATGCTACCTCTAATTGAAAGTGAATCAATAAGTCATGCATGGATGACCTATGAAGAATTTGTGAATATGATTGCTATATCTCAATCAACGCCTGGACCAATAGGAATAAATATGGCTACCTATGTGGGATTTACAAACGCTAGAGTTCTTGGGTCTCTTGTTGCTACATTAGGAGTGATTACTCCGTCATTGATAATTATTATAATAATTGCTCATTATTTTATGAAGTTTAATGAAGAACCTATTGTGCAATCTGCCTTCTATGGTTTGAGACCTGCCGTTACAGGACTTATTGCAGTGGCAGCATTTAATGTTTCTAAAGTAGCTATTTTTAGTTTTGATAAATTTGCACAGACACATAACTTTATGGACTTTTTTCAGCTGAAAGCATTGATACTTTTTATTCTCATATTGTATATATCTAATAAGTGGGAAAAACATCCTATATTTTTTATTGTAATTTCCGCAGTTATAGGTATCATATTTAAATTTTAACTTATTTTTTATATAACAATTGTAAAATTAAGGTATTATTAATATATTATTAAATATTAAAGAAATACAAGGAAAAATTGACAATAATAATGGAGATATGTACAATCATATGTGTGTATATTTGATAATCTATAGGTAATTATTATAAATAAGAATTAACTACTTTATTATGTACAATTAACTTTATTAGTTAATACCATAAAATAAGATATTAAGGAGGAATTATGGGCGAAGGTATAGTAGCACAAAAGATAATAAATTCAATTTTGGAATCTATAATATTTTTACTGTTCTTTTTAAGTTTCACACAAAAAAATAAGTTTGGAAGTAGAATTCTTTTCAAATCAATTATTTTTATAGTAAGCTACAGTATATTTTGTACATTTATAACACGTTCACTACCTATGGCTTATCGATCTATTTCAATATTGATTTTTATAGTATTGGTAATGTCTTTTTTACTTGAGATAAAAATAGTTAACTCTTTGATAATAATGATTTTAAGCAGTGTGTATATTATGAGTATTGAGTCATTCATTTTAATCATTTTTTCCCTTAAATATGGAATTGGATTGAAGGAAGTTCTTGAATTACCTGATATTGGACCATTTATAGGCTATTCTATTTTCTTTTCTGAGATGATTATCTTTTGTATAATTCGTAAAAAAATTAAAAAAAACAGAATAACTAATTATCTTTCAGAAAAAAGTAAAGATGGTTTTTTTATGTATGGTATTATACAAATCTTCATGGCAGCTCTATTAGTTATTAGTATTCAAGGAAGTTTGCAAAATAAGGTTAAGATAGGTGTATATAATAGTTTAGTATATTCTATTTTTATAGTGTTTATTGTTTTAGGATTTTTTGATTACAAAAAAAAGATAAAGTTGTATAAACTTAAAGCTAATTATGAATTAAGTCAACAACATGTTGAAAATTTAGAAGCTATAGTAGATATAATTAGAAAAGAAAAGCATGATTATTCAAATACTATAAATGTATTAAATGCTATGTGTGTGCAAAACAAAGATAGGTATGATGATAAGATGAAAAGTTACCTTTCTAAAGTAATTAAAGATATTAAAGTTTCAAATAAATCTTATGATACGGGTAATAAATATATTGATGGGTTACTTTCAGTTAAAAACAACTATGCTATGGATAATAATATAAAGCTTGAAGTGGATATGGATATTCCACTTACTGTAGCAGATGTTTATGAAATAGATTTTGTTAGTATTGTTAGTAACATTATTGATAATGCTATCTATGAGTTAAAGAAGTATGAAGAAATTGATTATAAAGTAATATCATTATATGGATATTGTGAAAATAATAAATACTGTTTAGCTATATCTAATAATGGGCCTCAAATTCTTGAAAAAGATACGGTGAAAATATTTCAAAAGGGATTTTCAACTAAAAAAGAAGAAACCGATGATCATGGGTATGGATTATTTATAGTTGAAGAAATAGTTTCTCGAAATAAGGGAAAGATAAGTGTTAAAAGTAATGATGAAGATACAGAATTTTTATTTGAGTTTAATATAAAAAAGGAATTTTGCGGAAAGAATATTGATGAATTAATAAATTTTGAATATGTATAAATTTATGTAAAGATAAATAGTAATTGTAAAGGACTGGATAAAGCAGTCTTTTTTAGTGCGCAAAATTATTATAATTACTAAATTAAAATACAAAAATATTGCTTAGAAAAGAAAAATATTGTACAATATATTTAAAAGATGATCTGCAGTTTACAATTTGCAAAGTTCAATTAGCAATTATTGATGTTGATTTTCTTTACTTTGGTCAGAAAAATTTTAACTATTAAATTAATTTAAAGATTTTGCGTAGCAAAATCATCTTTAATTGCAAAATGTTTATTACTCATTATTATTTAAACAATTTAATAAATGGAAATAGTATTCTAAAACATAGCAAAGTATTAAAGGTTTTTAGTGATGGTGTAAACATTTACTTGAACTGTATAAACTATATAAAGTATACTAATATAAAGGATGAGGTGTAAAAATATGATTAAATCATTTGACGATGTTTTATTAAAAGTAAAACAGCAAGAAATTAAGACAGTTGCAGTAGCAGCAGCAGAAGATGAGCATGTGCTTGAAGCTGTAAGAGATGCTAAAACTAATGAAATAGCAGAGGCTATTTTAGTAGGAGACGAAAGTAAAATAAAAGAAATTGCTACAAAAATAAATATGGATTTGTCACATTTTGAAATAGTAAATGAGGCAAATACTAAATTAGCTGCAAAAAAAGCTGTAGAATTAGTAGTTGATGGTAAAGCAGATATGGTAATGAAAGGATTGATCGGAACTTCTGATTTCTTAAGAGCTGTATTAAATAAGGAAAAAGGTTTAAGAACTGGAAGCTTGATGTCTCATGTAGCTGTTTTTGATACACCTAAAATAGATAGACTATTATTTTTGACAGATGCAGCATTTAATATGTATCCTACACTTGAAGAAAAGGTTAAAATCATTAATAATACAGTAAGTGTAGCTAAAGCGATAGGAATTGAATTACCAAAAGTAGCGCCAATATGTGCTGTAGAAGTTGTAAATCCTAAAATGCAAGCAACAATTGATGCTGCAATGTTATCAAAAATGAACGAAAGAGGTCAGATAAAAGGATGCGTTGTTGATGGACCTTTAGCATTAGACAATGCATTATCAGTAGAAGCAGCAAAAACAAAGAAGATTACAGGACCTGTTGCTGGGAAAGCAGACATTTTACTTATGCCAAATATTGAAGCAGGTAATGTTATGTATAAAACATTAGCATTTACAACGGATTCAAAATCAGGTGCTTTAGTTGTAGGAACAGCAGCACCAGTAATTGTTACTTCAAGAGCGGATAGTCATGAAACTAAGATGAACTCTATTGCACTAGCAGCTTTAGTTGCAAATGCTTAAAAGCAAATTCTTAAAAGAAAATGCACAATGTACAATGCACAATGCACAATTAAGGATGAAATAATTTAGCGAGCTAAATTATTTCTTTATTAAAAAAAATTAATTAACTAATATTTAATTACTAACACAAAAGGCATTGAAATTTTTATATGTTATATTGAATATCTTATAAAAATTAAGGAATTTCTGACGAAAGGAAGAAAATCATCCTTAATTGTGCATTGATAATTGTGCATTGTGAATTAAAATATTAGCGAGATATTCAAAGTATAAGTAAATATATATTTCTAAAATAGCAACTATATAACTATATTAGGAGGAGAAAATTATGTCATATAAATTATTAATAATAAATCCAGGTTCTACTTCAACTAAAATCGGTGTTTTTGAAGATGAAGAAATGATTCTTGAAGAAACTCTTAGACATTCATCAGAGGAAATTGGAAAGTACGAAAAAATTTACGATCAATTCCAATTTAGAAAAGACGTTATACTTAATGTTTTAAAAGAAAAGAATTTTGATATCAAAGAATTGCATGCAGTAGTTGCTAGAGGAGGACTTTTAAAGTCTATACCAGGCGGTACTTATGGAGTGAATGAAATGATGCTTGAAGATTTAAAGATAGGAGTACAAGGGCAACACGCATCAAATCTTGGCGGGATTATAGCCAACGAAATAGCTAAAAATCTAGATATTCCTTCATTCATAGTGGATCCAGTGGTTGTTGATGAAATGGATGATGTAGCTAGAATTTCTGGTATGGAAGGTTTAGTTAGAAAAAGTATTTTCCATGCATTAAATCAAAAGGCTGTAGCTAAAAGATATGCAAAAGATAATAAAATTGCTTATGATAAATTAAATTTGATAGTAGTACATATGGGTGGAGGCGTATCAGTAGGTGCTCATAAAGATGGAAAAGTAATTGATGTTAATAATGCACTTGATGGAGATGGACCATTATCACCAGAAAGAAGTGGAAGTGTACCAATAGGTGATATTGTAAAATTAAGTTTTAGTGGAGAGTACACTATAGATGAAATTAAAAAGAAAATAGTTGGAAAAGGCGGAGTCGTTTCATATCTTGATACAAATGATATGCGAGAAGTTGACCAAATGATTCAAAATGGAAATGAAAAAGCAGTACTTATTCAAGAAGCATTTATTTACCAAGTAGCTAAAGAAATTGGTTCTTGTGCAGCTGTTTTATCTGGTAAGGTTGACTCTGTAATTTTGACTGGAGGAATTGCTTACTCTGATGCAATAACAAATAAAATTAAAGAAAGAGTTGAATTTGTAGCTCCTGTTACTATTTATCCAGGTGAAGATGAATTGCTTGCATTAGCAGAAGGTGGATTAAGAGTTTTAAGAGGTGAAGAGGTAGCACAAGAATATAAATAAATTATAAAAAGGATTGCAGAGCGCAATCCTTTTTACTTGTTTAAAAAATCACCATTTTATAGACAAAGATTAATTTGAAATGTTATAATGATTAATTAATAGAGTTACGATTAGCACGTGAGAAAAGGGGTAAATATTATTTGAGGGGTGATTGTTTGAATGACAAAAAAGATAATCAAAAAAAGGCAACGAAAGCAACAAAACAGTATTTTGAGTGGGGCGATATAAAGTGGATTCAGGATAGTGAAGATGTTAATAAAAGCAAATATTTAGTTGCACACACTACAATATTACCAAATCAAACACAAGAGGAACACTTTCATACCGGTGATGATCAAACTTTATATATAATATCTGGAACAGGAGAACAATGGGTCAATGATAGGTATTATAGTTTAGTTGCGGGAAATGTATATAATATAAAGCCTTTTGCAAAGCATCAAATTCAAAATACAGGAAATAAACCTCTTCAAATAATTAATATTTATAATGTAGATAATTTTGATGTTAGTCAATTAATTCCAGTTGAAAATATAATAGATAATTTTTATTCAGAAGATCCAGTGAAAATGATTGATTTAAAAAGGTTGCAAAAGGTCCAAGATAAATTTTCTGATGCATCATATCTTGGAATAGTAATAAAAGATATGTCTGGGAATTTATTAACTACTCCAAGTAATATTCCAGAGTTTTGCAGAATAAAATCCGACCATTCTAATAAATGCTTTCTTGAGGATAATTACGATTTGAATAATTTGAAAGAAATCAAAGTATTTCCTTGTTGTTCAAATACAGTAAGAATTGCTGCGCCAATTTTCCTTGGAGATAAACTTGTGGGTACAATAGTATGTGGACCTGTTATAATAAGCGAAGGCAAAAAAAATAATGAAAATGATATTAAAAAAATTATTAGTGAACATGAATTAGAGGGAGTTATTGAATCTTATAATAAGTTGCGAAGAGTTAGTAAGGCTCAATTATATGCAATAGTGGAGTCGTTAAGAACTATAAGTAATTCGATAGTAGAAACTAGTGTAATAAATTTTATAAATAAGGAAAGACAAGAAAAAACTGTTCAAATATTAAAAGAATCAGAAACAAGAAGAGAATTAGAAAAGGTATTACTTGAGACAAAAATGAAAGTTATTCAATCTCAGATGAGTCCACATTTTTTGTTTAATACACTTAGTGTTATTGGTCAATTAGCTTATATGAATGGAGCTAAAGAGGCAGCTGATACTACATTTGCTCTATCTAATTTATTGAGAACTACTTTAACTAAATCTCTTGAATTTGTAAAAATAAATGAAGAATTAAAATATATTAATGATTATTTATTTATTCAAAATAAGAGATTTAAAGATTATATAATAACTAAAATTCAAATAGATGATGATACAAAACAGATTGCTATACCATTTTTAACACTACAAATATTAATAGAAAATGCAATAGTGCATGGTTTCAAAAGTATGGATAGAAAATGGCAATTATCTATAGAGGGTAAATTGATTGGAGATAAAGTTGAACTAATAGTTGTAGATAATGGAATTGGAATTCCAAAAGATAAATTGGATTCTATTTATGAGCACTTTGTAAATAGTTCAGGAGAAGGCATTGGAATAGGTTTGTCTAGTCTTAAAAATAGATTAGAATATTACTATGGAGACGATTATATTTTTGAAATTAATAGTGATTATGGGAAAGGAACAAAAGTAAGGCTTGTTCTTCCGTCCCAAAAGAAAAGGGGTGTAAGGAATGAAGAAACTTCTGATAGCTGATGATGAAGGTGTTACTAGAGAATACATTAGATATGTTATAAATGAAAATTTTAAGGATATTGAAGTACGAGAGGCATGTAACGGAAAAGAAGCTATTGAAATTACTAAAGAGTATTCACCAGACCTAATAATTATGGACATTAGAATGCCTGTAATGGATGGATTAAAAGCTACTGAAAACATTAGAAAGTTCAATATGGGAGTAAAGATTGCTATACTTACTGCTCATGATGAATTTACTTATGCTCAGAAGGCAGTTAGATTAAATGCCATAGATTATCTTTTGAAACCAGTTTCACCGGATGACTTAAGTGATTTCTTAAATACTTATTTATATGAAAAAACTGATACAGAAGAAATTTCTGATTTGTTAGAAAAAGATAAAAAACCTGAGGATAAACATATTGCATCTGCAAAAGAATATGTTAAAAATAATTTTGATCAAAAAATATATTTAAATGATATTGCGGAATATGTTGGTTTTAGTCCTTATTATTTTTCAAGATTATTTAAAAAGCAAACAGGAATGAATCTTTCTGAGTATATAAACAGATTTAGAATACAGAAATCTAAGGAATTTATGGTGAATACAGATTTAAGTTTAAAGGAAATTTCAGAGAATTCAGGATATGAAGATTTTAGTTATTTTAGTACAGTTTTTCAAAGATATGAAAATTGTTTGCCTAGTAAATATAGAAAAGCTATTAAGGCGAAGAAATCTTAAATTTTAAAGACAATATTATTATAATTGTAAGACAAAATACTAGTATTTTAAATTTTTGCGAATAACTAGATATTATATTTAATTGTATAGGGTTAATGTATAAATTATAATGAATGTTAACATTAGTAAATTGATAAAAAACTATAGATAAAGCATTATGAGTTTATACAGAGGGGGCAAAAGAATGAGAAGTGATGAAATAAAAAAAGGAATTGCAAGAGCACCTCATAGATCACTATTTTATGCAATGGGATATTTACCAGAAGATTTAGAAAAACCACTTATAGGTGTTGTAAATGCTCAAAATGAAGTTATACCAGGACATTTTCATTTAGATGATATCGCAAAAGCTGTAAAAGCAGGGGTTAGTTCAGCTGGAGGAACACCTATGGAGTTTCCTTGCATTGGAATTTGTGATGGAATTGCAATGAATCATAGTGGTATGAAGTATCCGTTAGCATCTAGAGAACTTATATGTGATTCTATTGAAGCAATGGCTATGGCGTACAAGTTTGATGGACTTGTTTTAGTAGGTAACTGTGACAAAATAGTTCCAGGTATGCTTATGGCAGCAGCTAGGCTTAATATTCCTGCTATATATATTAGCGGTGGGCCTATGTTAAAGGGAGATTTTAAGGGTGAAAAAATAGATCTTATAAGCGGAGCCTTTGAAAATGTTGCAAAACAAGTTGAAGGAGAAATAACAGAAAAAGAATTATATGAAATAGAAAAACATTCTTGCCCAACATGCGGTAGTTGTGCAGGTTTATTTACAGCAAATACTATGAATTCTTTAGCGGAAGCCTTAGGAATTGCTCTTCCTGGAAATGGTACAATACCGGCACCTTATGGGAGGCGTAAAGCTTTAGCTAAAAAAGCTGGAATGCAAATAATGGATTTAGTAAAAAAAGATATTAAACCAAGAGATATAATGACGTTAGGTGCTTTCAAAAATGCTATAACAGTTGATATGGCAATAGGAGGCTCGTCTAATACAGTGCTACATTTAATGGCTATTGCTAATGAAGCTAAAGTTAATCTTCAACTTGAAGAATTTGATTTGATAAGTAAGAAAGTTCCTAATATAACTAAATTAAGCCCATCCGGGTATCATAGTATGCATGATCTTGACATAGCCGGTGGATTGTCTGCTGTAATAAATGAATTATCAAAAGCAGGGTTTATTTATACTGATGAAATTACTGTAACAGGACAAACAATTCTTGAGAATGTTCAAGATTCAAAAATTCTTGATTCTAATGTTATTAAAACTATTGATAATCCATATTCAAAAGAAGGTGGAATTGCAGTTTTAATGGGTAATTTAGCCGAAGATGGAGCAGTTATTAAGCAATCAGGTGTAAAACCAGAGATGATGTATCATAAGGGGCCTGCTAGAGTTTTTAATTCAGAAGAAGAAGCTTATAAAGCTATTTTAGATAAAAAGATAGTTTCGGGGGACGTTGTTATAATTAGATATGAAGGGCCAAAGGGTGGACCAGGTATGAGGGAAATGCTTAGTCCTACAGCCGCTATTTGTGGAATGGGTCTTGATACTTCAGTAGCCTTAATAACAGACGGGAGATTTTCTGGTGGAACAAGAGGACCTTGTATAGGTCATGTATCTCCAGAAGCAATGGCAGGTGGATTGATAGGGTTATTAGAAGAAGGAGATATTATCGAAATTGATATTCCTAAGAGGATTCTAAGAGCTGAATTATCAGAAGAAGTAATAGAGGAAAGAAGAAAAAATTGGGTTAAACCAGCATCAAATTCAATAGAAGGTACTTATTTAAGAAGATATAGTAAACTAGTTACTTCTGCAAGTACTGGTGCAGTACTTGAATAAAAATTGATTAATTAGGGTAACTTCCAAATGGAGGTTGCTTTTTTACTTTGAATAAATTAATTATATGCTAACTAAATTGAGGGATTAACTCATAATATTTTGTCAAATTAATGCTTATAAAGTAAGAAAAGCAATATATCAAGAAAAAATTCATAAAATTTATTGATTTTTTATAAAAAAACTCTTCCCTTTATAGCAAAAAAGTTGTAAAATAGAATTGTAAAGGTTGACAAAAAGCAAAATAATTTTAATTCTCAAAAGAAGGTAGTATGACAAAGTAATTATAGTTATTATTTAATAGACGAAAGAAAAATAATATTAAAGATAAGGAGATCATATGAGTAGAATAAAAATATTCGCAGGACATTTTGGAAGTGGGAAAACTGAAATTGCAATAAATCAAGCTTTGAAGATGGCTGAAGAAGGACAAAAGGTTGCTATTGTAGATTTAGATATAGTAAATCCTTATTTTTGCTCAAGAGAGTTGAAAGAATTATTTGATGAAAAAGGAATAAGATTAATTAGTTCTAATCCTGACCTTGTAAATGTTGAACTTATGGTTGTGACAGGTGAAATAAATGCTGTATTTAATGATAAATCATATCAGGTTGTTATTGATATTGGTGGAGATGATGCAGGCGCTATAGCCTTAGGACAGTATAATAGATATTTAAAAGAAGAAGATTATGAAATGTACTTTGTAGTTAATAATAATAGATTATTGACATCCGATATTGATACGACAGAAGAATATTTATATGAAGTTGAAAGAGCATCTAGACTTAAAGTTACTAGCTTTATTGCTAATACAAACTTATCTTATGAAACAACAATAGCACATATAGAAAAAGGCGATAAAATAGTTTCTGAATTATCTGAAAAGCTAGGTATTCCTTATAAATATACAGGGGTTAGAGAAGATTTAGTTTCAGAGGTAGCAGGTAAGGTTAAAGGAGAAATATTCCCTATTAAAATTTATATGAAGAAACCATGGGAAGTATAATTTTAATGCACAATGCATAATTAAGGATGATTTCATCATTCTTCGGAAATCTTTAATTAAAAAAATACAAACTAAGAGGTATAAATTGAAAAAAGTATTGTTTGTTTTGAGACTACTTGTTGTGCAAGTATAGTTTTGAAATTTAAATAAATAGCATATTTCATTCTTAATTAAGAAGGAGGATTTTTATGGCAAGAGTTACTTTTAGAGAAGACAGATGTAAAGGTTGCGGGCATTGTATTGAAGTATGTCCTAAAAAAATAATAACTTTCTCAGAAGGATATAATTTAAAAGGATATCATCCAGCTACTGTGACAGAAGATAAGATGAGTGAATGTATTGGTTGTGCATCATGTGCAAAAATTTGTCCTGATTGTGTAATTACAGTTGAAAAATAATAAAGGAGGAACTAATTAATATGAGTGAAAAAGTTCTGATAAAAGGTAATGAGGCTATTGGTGAAGCAGCAATTAGAGCTAATTGCCAATGTTTCTTTGGGTATCCGATAACTCCGCAAACAGAAGTTTCTGCGTATTTATCAAGAAAAATGCCTAAAATAGGAAGAGTGTTTTTGCAAGCAGAAAGTGAAGTTGCAGCAATAAATATGGTATACGGTGCGGCAGGTGCAGGTGTTAGAGTTATGACATCTTCATCAAGTCCAGGAATAAGTTTAAAAGCAGAAGGTATTTCATATATAGCGGGAGCAGAGGTTCCATGCGTAATTGTAAATATAGTTAGAGGTGGCCCAGGGCTAGGTAGTATTCAACCAGCTCAATCAGATTACTTCCAAGCAACTAAGGGAGGTTCTCATGGTGATTTCTCAATGCCAGTTTATGCACCTTCTTCAATTCAAGAAATGGTTGATTTAATACAAGATGCATTTGATACAGCAGATAAATATAGAACTCCAGTTATGGTTATGGGAGATGGAATGCTTGGTCAAATGATGGAGCCAGTAGAATTTAAAGAAAGACCTGTAGTAGAATTACCAGAGAAGACTTGGGCTTCAAATGGTTTGAACGGAAGAAAAAAACATAATGTAATAAATTCTTTATTCTTAAAGTCAGAAGAATTAGAGCAACATAATGAAAAATTACAAGCTAAGTATAAAGTAATCAAAGAAAAAGAAGTAAGATATGAAATGTTTAGTTGTGATAGAGAAAATGATTTAGTATTAGTTGCATACGGGACTACATCTAGAATATGCAAAAATGTTGTTAAACTAGCAGAAGCAGAAGGAATAAAACTAGGTTTGATAAGACCAATTACTTTATGGCCTTTCCCAGCTGAAGCATTTGAAAAAACTGTTGATAAAACTAAATTTGGTTACTTATCAGTAGAGATGAGTTGTGGTCAAATGGTTGAAGATGTAAGATTATCAGTTTTAGGTAGAAAACCAGTTGATTTCTACGGTAGATCAGGTGGAATGATTCCTCATCCAGAAGACATATTAGATAAAGTAAAAGAAATTGTAGGAGGTGCTAAAT
>DAOUPR010000259.1 GCA_030626065.1 Clostridium sp.
AATCGGAGACGAAGGTTAAAAATATTAAATGGGAGGTATTTATGAAACCAGGTGTTATTAAAGTAAAGATTAACCCAGATTTGTGCCAAGGATGCAGAGCCTGCGAATCGGTTTGTTCAGTATTTCATTTAGGTGTAGTTAATCCAGCGGCAACAGGAATTAAAATTAAGGAAAAAGAAAAGTTAGGGCATTTCAAACAAACTGTATGTCAACAATGTATAGATATGGTGTGTGCTGAAGCCTGCCCAGTAAATGCAATTTCAAGAGATTCATTTACTGGAGCAGTAGTAATTGGTGATAATTGCATTGGATGCGGAAAATGTGCAGAAGCATGTCCTATTGATGCAATCAATATGATTGAAGTTGAAGGCAAAAATCTAGCTTTCAAATGCGATTTGTGTGGAGGAGTTCCAGAATGTGTAAAAATTTGCCCAAGAAATGCGTTGGGATGGTAGGTGATAATATGAAAGGATATAAAAATTGTGTTTTAAGGATTAACTTAAGCTCAAAAGAAATAAGTAAAGAAAAATTAAATGAAGAATATATTAAAAAGTATTTAGGTGGAGAAGGATATGGAGTGGCACTAATGTGGGACGAAGTTCCTCATGATATAGAACCACTTTCACCTGAAAATATGCTATCCTTCAATACAGGTCCTTTAACAGGAACACCTATGGCATCAGCTTCGAGAATATCAATAAACTTTATTTCTCCATTAACAAATACTATAGGTTCATCAAACATGGGAAGTCATTTTGGGGCTGAAGTAAAATTTGCAGGTTACGACTCAATAATATTTGAAAAAGCATCTGAGAAACCTGTGTACGTAGTTATTAATAATGATGAGGTTGAAATTAAGGATGCTTCTCATTTATGGGGAAAAAACACAAGAGAGACAACTGATTTGATTTTAGAGGAATTAGGTTCAGGATATAAAATATCATGTATAGGCCAAGGTGGAGAAAAATTATCTAAAATTGCAAGCATTTTTAGTGATGATTGTTTTGCGGGTAGAGGTGGTGCCGGAGCAGTCATGGGTTCTAAAAATCTAAAAGCAGTAGCCGTTAAAGGGAGTGGTATTATTGAAATAGACGATAAAGAAAAGTTTTTAGAAATAAATGCAAAAGCAATTAAGGAAATTCGAGATGAAGTTTATACTTGGGGACCTGTACATGGATATGGTACACCTGCGTGGATAGATGGAGCCAACGAATGTGGTATACTTCCAACCAGAAATTTTAGACAAAATGCATTTGATAAAATAGAACCTCTTCTGCCATACAATCTTTGGAATGATACTGAAAAGTTTAGTGTTAGAAGAAGAACTTGTTATTCATGCCAATTAGGATGTCATAAGTTTATTGTTATGAAAGATAAAGAAAATGATAATGATATTGGAGTTGGAGAATTAGAATTTGAAACCATTGCAGCACTTGGACCAAGATGTGGTGTGAGTAGTTATGAAGACGTTTCAATGGCAAATTATTATATATCAATCTATGGATTAGATACAATTTCTGCTGGAGCTACTGTATCTGCAGCTATGGAATGGTATGAAGAAGGAATAATTACAAAAGATGATTTAGATGGTTTGGAGCTTAATTTTGGCAATGGGGAAGCTATGGTTGAGTTAATTAGAAAGATGGGGATAAGAGAAGGTGCTGGAGATTTATTTGCTGATGGATCACAAGCTGCAGCACAAAGAATTGGAGGAAGAGCATTAGATTACACCATGACAGTTAAAGGAATGGAACTACCTGCAACAGACCCTAGAGGTAGCTCAGCAATGACTATTTCACTTGGAACATCAGAAAGAGGAGCTTGTCATATGAGACCATATGCAGCTACAGTTGATGCATTCGGTTACTTATATCCAGATTTAGGTATAACTAAACCAAAAGATCCATTTAATGATAGTGAGTCTAAAGAGTGGTTAAAATCAGTAAAAGAGTTTTTTGTTGTAACTAATCTTATTGGAATTTGTGATTTTAATGTTATTAACTGCGAACTCCAACCAACTACACTTGCTGAATTATATACAGCATTAACTGGAATTCAAACAGACAAACTTGAATTACTAAGAAAAGCTGAAAGAACTATTGCTTTAGAGAGAGCATTAAATTATGAAAGAGGATTTAGAAGAAAAGATGATAAACTTCCTAAGCGGTTTATGACTGAAAAAGCACCTTTTGGACCACCGAAGGGCAGGACAGTAGATATGGAAAGTGCATTGAATAAATATTACGAAGCTTGCTCATATGATATGGAAAAAGCCATACCAACAAAAGAAAAGTTTTTAGCATTAGATATGGAAAATATATACAATGGGTTATTGGATCATTAATAGATATTCTTTGAACTTAAAACTAAAAAACACTTACTGTAAAAGGTAAGTGTTTTTTTTATAGAAAATAGGGATGTTTCATAATTGCTCATCTTCAAAAAATTTGATAAAATTAGGTAAATAATTATTTTAAATGTGATATTAACGTGAGTTACAAGAAAAGAAAGTTCAAGTGCATATTATTATATTATGAAAAGAGCAATAAATAAGTAGTGATACCAAAACAAATGTTGCTTATTAATCAAACTAGTTTAAGTGCTAGAGAAATAGCTGAAAATACAGGCATAGCAAAGACTATGGTTTCTAGAATCAAATCTAAAATAAAGAAATGAGCAAAAAAGAACCGTCCCTACTACAAAAACTACTACAAATTGGAGGTAAATTATTACATGTATAAAAAAATAGTTATTGCTAAAAGTGAAATAGAAGAATTAAAAAGCAAAGACGATAAAATAAGGATGTTGATTGATTCTATTGGTGATATAAATAGAGAATATATTCCTGAACCGTTTATAGCTCTAGTTAATAGTATAGTATTTCAGCAATTAGCCTATAAAGCTGCAATTTCAATATGGAATAGATTTGAAAAACTTGTTACAGAGATAAATCCTGATAATATACTCCATGCAAGCTTTGAATCATTAAGAGAATGTGGACTTTCAAAGACTAAGATAAGCTATATGAGAAATATTGCAGAAGCAGTGAAAAGAAATGAGTTAAATTTTAATAACTTCGCTATGATGTCAGATGAAGAGATTATAGAAAAACTTGTTAAAATAAAGGGTATAGGGGTCTGGACTGCTGAAATGTTCCTGATTTTTTCTTTAAATAGAAAAAATGTTATGAGTTATAAGGATTTAGGAATTAGAAAGGGATTAAAATGGATTTATAACATGAAAGAAGAACCTACTATGAAACAGTTTGAAAAGGTTAAGAACAGATTCTCGCCTTATAATACTTTAGCTTCCTTATATTTATGGGAAATTACTATTAGAAATTACTTTAAATATGAGAATATTGAAAAGGTTAATTTAAAGAACAATGTAACCTACTATGATTCTCCTATTGGGTTGATAGAGATTCAATCTGAGAATGGAGAGATAATTAGGTTAGATTTCCTTAAAGAAAAAAGATACGATGAAAAATTAGAACCTGTATTAGCAGAAGCTAAAAGACAGTTGAATGACTATTTTGATGGAAAACGAAAAGTATTTGATTTACCGCTAAAAACATATGGAACACATTACCAAAAAAGAGTTTGGAATGAACTTACTAAAATTCCATATGGAAAAACTTTATCGTATAAAGATATAGCAGTAGGTATTGGTAATGAAAATGCATGTAGAGCAGTAGGAAATGCAAATAATAAAAATAAAATAGCAATTATTATACCTTGTCATAGAGTAGTAGGAAGCAATGGAAAGCTAGTTGGATATGAAGGTGGGCTATGGCGTAAAAAATGGCTCTTGGAACATGAAAAAAGATTTCTTATAAACAATTAATTTTATTTTTTTAATGAATCGAATAGTAGGAGGAAACGAGGTCAGACTTTAAATATTTACTTATTATAAGTAAATATTTAAAGTCTGTGATATGTTTTTGCCATAACATCGAAGTATAACTAAAACTAAGCAAGTTGATAAATTGGACTAGAGAAGGAATAACATAAATTACCTTTTTACATATAATAATAAATTATGATAAATTAAAAGAAAAGTTGTTGTGAGACTATGTTAAAATATAAAAATGAATGATAAAATAATTTGTGGAGTATAGATATGAAAAGGTTGTATTAGGTTGGTGGAACAAAGGCTGTTCACTAAAAATTAAGGGATAGAAAATCTCTAAAGAACAATCACAACTTAGAGGTTATTAGTGTGAACTTTAATTATTACATTGGAAAGAAGTGGTTTATATGTATATATTGTATAAGATTAAGAATCATCTTGGGAGGCATGGAACAAGATATGAAAACTTAGAAATGATGATGTTAGCAACGATTGTAGGTCTTATTACAGGTATCGTATCTATTATTTTTAATAAGAGTTTAAATATATTTCATGATGTTATTTTCAAT
>DAOUPR010000138.1 GCA_030626065.1 Clostridium sp.
AATCTTGTTCAATTTTCTTCATATTCCAAAATATTTATAATCATATAGTATCTACCGTAAGCATGCACCTTTTCCTTAATACTCCATTTATATTGTCAATAGATGAATATAATTATTGTTTTCTAAATAAACCGGCTCTTTTGAATACTTATAATTATATTGACTACCCTTACACCCTTTGTTATACTCTAATAGTTATCATTCGACTTATATCGACTTTATTAGGAGGAATATTAATGGAAGAAAGAAAAATCATTGTAGCTGATCCTACCCCACTAGGATTATTTGGACTAGCAATAGTTACTTTAGTTGCATCTTCACAAAAATTAGGCTTAACTACTGGAGTTTCTCTAATAATTCCATGGGCTATTTTTTTAGGTGCTGGAGCCCAATTATATGCTTGTATTCAAGATGCTAAAAAAAACAACGTCTTCGGAGCTACTGCTTTTGGTGGATATGCATTTTTTTGGTTCGGTGTTGCTTTAACTTGGTTAATCCAGGGTGGAGTTTTTGGGGAACAACTTGCTCAAGGAGCTGATATACGTCAATTAGGATTTGCTTTTATTGGATATTTGATATTTACAATCTACATGACTATCGGTGCAATGGAAGTACACAAGGTATTATTCTTAATTTTCTTGTTTATTGATTTCTTATTCATCGGATTATCTTTAAGCACTTTTGGAATTGCAGAACATTTTGCCCATATCTTAGCTGCTTATTCAGAATTTACTATAGCAATGTTATCTTTTTATGGGTCAGCTGCTGCTGTTTTAAATACCCATTTTGAAAAAACATTTTTACCCGTTGGAAAACCATTTGGAATATTTAAATAGAAAAAAGCGACTTTAAGTCGCTTTTTTATTACATTATAGTAGGATCATTATATTCCTTTTCTTTTTTCAAATCTAATTTTCTTTTTATCTGTCCAATCTGTTCTTGAGAAAGATTTGTTTGCTGTACTATTTGTCTTGTACTTAAACCCTGTTGTACACAAGCCCTAACTTGCTCTACTGCCTCTTCATACTCACCTTTATTAAAACCTTGTCTAGCCATTCTAATCAACACCTTTCTTTTTTTAACATAGAGTTCAGAGCTTTTCAAAAGATAATTTGTAATTAGCAATTGTGGATGATTCTCTCCTATCGTCGAGAATCTTTAATTATTTAATTGATTAAAAGATTTTGCGTATCAAAATCATCCTTAATTGGTAATTGCTAATTGCTAATTGCACATTTATCTAAAAACTACTCTCCTCTAATTACTCCCTTAGATTTATGTTTTCTAATATCATCATTGTTAATTGTTTCATCTTCACTCTTATACTTAGGTTTCTTTTCTCTTCTTTTTTTACCTACACTATTGCTTTGAGCCATAAGTTTTTAAAACCTCCTCTTATTTCAGTACTCACTAACCTTATATTTATTATTTTGACTTTGTTTTAAACTATTATTTATAATCAATTTGTAATGATTTTCAAAAGATAATTTGCAATTTGCAATTGTGGATAATTCTCTCCTATAGTCGAGAATCTTTAATTGATTAAGAGATTTTGCGTAGCAAAGTCATCCTTAATTGCCAATTGCTAATTATTACTTAAACAATTTTATAAATATCAACAATATTCTAAAACAAAGCCATATTCAAATAAAATGTACATTATTATTTTCCCAAAATTATTATAAATAATTCTCTTTTTTATAATTTAGTTATGTATATAAATTTTAAAGTTGGTTATCATAACTAAAGATTAATTAAGAAGAAAGGAATGAATTATTATGGCAAAAAAAGGTATGTCAAGACCTTCCCCTGAAGAAAACCAGAAAGGTATTACTCAAAGGAAAGGAAAAAGAGATAATCCAAAAAAAGTTAACGAAGTAAAATAACATCTCATATTTTACTTTAATAAATATATCAAAAAATTTATTCTCCACTATTTCTATTAAATCGCCCTAAAATGTAGGGTCAAGTACATAAGAGAATTTATAATTCTCTTAAATGCCTTGTTACGACCGAAAACAGACACTTGTAGATTTTCTACTATAATCTGTTTTCGGTCGTATTCATATGTCTAATTGTACTTCAAAAATTTATATGCTATAATTCAGTTAATGATAAACTATCCAAAAGCTTGTATCAAAGTCGTTTATCAATAAATTATAGCAGTTCACTTCTATATATTAACTGTACACTTCATACTGTAAACTGTGAACTGTGAACTATAAACAGAAGGAGCGTATTTATGAGAAGTATTTTTCTAGATACAGAAACAACAGGCTTACATCCAGGAAAAATAGTTCAATTAACTTACATAATTGAAGAAGATAAAAAGTTTATTGATGCAAAAAACTTTTTTTTCATGGTTGAAGATGGTGAAATGGAAGAATCCGCTGCAAGAGTACATGGATTCACAGTAGAAAGGCTAGCCCTTTTGTCAAAAGGAATGATTTTTGAAGATGCTATCGATGAAATAATGATAGATTTAAATGAAAGCATCTTTATAGCACATAACGCCAAATTCGATTTACGTTTTATGAATGCTGAATTCAAAAGAGCTAATAGCATTCTACCAATAAAAAAAGATTTTTGTACTATGGAGTATTTTAAAAACATATTAAAACTGCCTCCTAAAAGCAGTAGATACAGTGGTTTTAAAAACCCTAAAATGGACGAGGTTGTTAAATATTATAACCTTTCAAACGAAGATATTCTAGAAAAAACAAAAGTTATTTTCGGTGCTGATAATATATCATACCACGATGCAAGATATGATACTATGGCAATGTATCTTTGTTGCTTAGTTTCACAAAACAGAAAAATAGAGCTATAAAAAATTCAATGCACAATGCACAATTTACAATGCACAATTAATGATGATTTTCTTCCCTTTGGTCAGAAAATCTTTAATCTAATTACAAAATCAATAAGGCAGTAAATATATTTGTACAAATATATTTACTGCCTTTAATCTTCTAATATTTTGATGTTTCAATGTTTTAATTAAATTTTAGAAATATTTTAGCTCCGCTAAAATATTTCATCCTTAATTGTGCATTGTGCATTGTGCATTGTGCATTGTTTTTAAAATCCTATCGCAACATAAATATTAAAAATACAACTAATACAACTGCAAATACTAAAATCGAATAAGTCACACTATTAAGAGTATCTCTAGTACTATTAAGTGCCTCTTTCATAGTAGTTATTCCTTTTTCTTCATTATCAGAAACTTGCTGTATCAATCTTTGTCCTTTTAATTTCGTTTTACCGAAAATTGTTTCCTCAGTTTCTTCGGTTCCCTTATTTTTAGAAGACAATTTTAACTTATCATAAATATGACCTGCAGACGTATATAACACCTTACTTACTTGAATTTCCTTTTTGCCAAAAGAATCAATTATTCCACTTACAAATGCTGCCGTTTTTATAACACTTTGATCTAATATCATAAGTATAAATGATGATACAGCTATCACAAACTTTCCTACTGGTATATATATGTGTCTTTCAATATTAAACCAATTAAGAGCTATATTTTTATACCACCAATCTAATCCTGAACCTTGTCTTAAGAATTTCCGTATAAATCCTATATAAACAATCACACCTAATGAAATTGTAAAAAGTGACGTTTTTATATTATCAAATGTATATAGATGAACATCTTCAAGTGCATGTACGTGGTCAAAAGAATCCATAGTTTCCGCTAAAATGTTTAGAACAAATTCAGGTCTTACTCCTATAAATATAACAATAGCACCTAATACAGTCATAGGAAACATCGCTCTTTTAGTAATTTTAGCTTTAACATTCTCTATATCATGATTACTCTTTTCAACAAATACCGCAATAAATATTTTCAAAAGATAAGCACATGTAAAAGCACTACTTACTGTAAATATAATTTCAGCAAAAATAAAGAATAGTCCTCCATTCATGTGATGAACCTCAGATAATGCGTGATGCAAAAGAGTTTTGCTTCCAAATCCATTAAATCCTGGCATACCTATAATAGCGCATAAACCTATAAAAAATACAATTTTTAATATAATTTTATTTCTACCAAAACCACCTATTTTATTAATACTCAATTCATGGAGAACCATATATACGAGCCCTGCCCCCATAAATAAAAGAACTTTAAAAATAACGTGGTTAATAATATGAAATAGCACCCCATATATTGCAATAGCTCGATGATCCCCTAGGTATCCCATAAGTCCAATTCCAAGCAAAATATAACCCATTTGGCTCATTGAACTATAGGCAAGAATTCTTTTAATATTCCTCTGAAACATAGCTAAAAATCCACCAACAAACATAGTTATTAAGCCTACTATTAAAATTACCCTTGAAACTAAAATATCATTTCCAAGCATAAATTCACAGGTAATGAATATTCCAAATATACCTGTCTTAAGAAGTATACCTGATAATATTGCACTTGCTGGCGCAGGTGCAGCTGGATGAGCTTTAGGTAACCACACATGTAATGGAAACATACCAGCTTTAACTCCAAATCCTGTTATTATAAGTCCGCTAATTACATATTTTATAGTACCTAATTCTTCAAATTGCCCATGCATTTCTGATAAAACTAATGTACCAGTATAATCATAAAGCAAAAATAACCCCATTAATAATATTAATCCACCCGCAACAGCCATTGTTAAATAGGTATCGCCTGCCTCATGTGAATATTTATCTTCATCGTGTATAATCAACGGATACGAAGTCAAAGACATTATTTCGAAGAAAGTAAATAAATTAATTAAATTCTCTGATATAAATATACCTATTGTACTCCATAGTGTTAACATAAAAAACAAATAGTATCTATTTCTATTTTTATAACTAATTAAATATTGTGTAGAATAAATCGTCACTAAAAACCAAATAAAACTAGTCAGCCACACAAAAATATATCTAAACAAATCAACTTTAAGATGGAGCCCAACGCCCATAAGATAATCTATAGTTAATTCTACTGGTCCAATAGAAACATATTTATAAAGCAATGTAACCGCTACAAAAGTAACTCCTGTCATAAAAACATTAAAAATATTTCTATAGCGTTCGCTCTTATACCCTATAATGAATCCAGCAAATGAACCCAAAAGTGGAAAAACCATTATAAATATTATTATTATTGTCGGATTCAACTTAACACCTCCATTTAGAAAACCGAATTTGCTATTTCTTGAATAAAGTTAATTACTGGATTAGGAAACAAACCTAATAAACCCGTTATTATAGTTATACAAATTATAGGTATCAACATATATAAAGAAGCTTCCTGCACCCCTTCTTCAAAATTACTTTTCTTAAAAAATGCTGCTGAAACAACTGGGAATAAATACATAGCTGTCAATAAAGCTGACAATAGTAATATTGCCGGGAATATTACTTTCCCCGTTTCCAAACCTCCAATTGCCAGATACCATTTACTAACAAAACCATTAGTTGGTGGTATACCCACAAGAGAAATTGATGAAATTGCAAAACACCACATTGTTATAGGCATCCTTTTCCCTATTCCATCCATATCACTAATATTTTTCTTTCCTGTAGTATACATAATAGCACCAGCACAAAAGAATAATGTAATTTTAATCACAGCATGGTTTATTAAATGTAGTAATGCCCCCACAAAGGCATCTTCATTTAATAACACAATTCCTAGCAAAATATATCCCAACTGACTTATTGTTGAATAAGCCAATCTTTTCTTAAGATTATCTTGATGCAGTGCTAAAAAAGATCCCATCAATATTGTAAGCACTACAAAAACAGCCATATATATCTGTCCACCTGTATTTGCAATAACCTCCGCTCCAAAAATAAAATAGCACACTCTAATTAAAGCAAATACCCCTGATTTAACAACCGCTACAGCATGTAGCAACGAACTAACCGGTGTTGGTGCCACCATGGCAGCAGGCAACCAAGAGTGGAATGGTGCCAAAGCCGCCTTAACCCCAAACCCAAGAAACATAGCTATGAAAATTATCAAAACAAGAGTATTATCATAAGAAGCTATCGAAGCAAACACTCCCTTAGGAATAAAATTCAGATTATTAGTAATACTAAAGAGTAATATTGTCCCGAAAAGTACCATTGTAGCACCACTAAACGAATAAATTAAATATTTTTTACCACTTCGAAGTGCCTCTTTACTACCACTATGAATAACTAAGGGAAATGTACAAAGTGTCAAAAGTTCATAGAATAAATAAAGTGTAATTAAATTACCTGCAAAAGCAATCCCCAAAGTTGTTCCAAGAGTTAAAGTAAAGAATGCAAAAAATCTCCTTTCCTTACCTTCATGTTTCATATACTCTATAGAATAAAAAGTTGTAAAAACCCATAATGTAGCAACAAGTAGAGAAAAGAAAATTCCAAGTTTATCTATTTTAAAATAAATATCCAGAAAATCATTAAACTTAAAAATATGAAGCATACTACCCTCAAGATTAAATACCACGTACACAGTCAAAAACAAATTCACAATAACACCAGATGCCACAAAAATATTTCTCTTACTTCTTTCAAAATCTGTTAGTGCTAATACAATTGAAAGAATGGCTGGAAATATAATCGGTAACAAAATCAATAAATTCTTCACCTTTTATCCTCCTATATTAACCCTGAACCAATAAATGCAATTATATTTTTAGATGCAAATCCTACTATTATCATAGCTAAAATCAATATTGCAACAGGTATTAATTCTTTCACACTCATTTTTTTGGATTTATATATTTTATTTTCTAAATTTTCTTCTCCAAAATAACCATTTATAATTATTGGAAAATAATATACTGCATTTAACAACGAGCTGGCAAGAATCACAATTATAAGAAAAACCTTGCCACTCTCAATACTCCCAAGAGCTAGATACCACTTACTTACAAAACCAGGTAGAACTGGAATACCAACCATTGATAAAGCTCCTAGTAAAAACAACCCAAGTGCTTTAGGCATTTCTTTTCCTATACCTTTTAATTGAGCAACTGTCTTAAACCCTGTTTGATGAATCATTGCACCAGAAATTAAGAAAAGAGCTGATTTTGTAACAGCATGACCTACCATATGAAATATAGCAATAGTTACCCCAAGTTCAGTTCCAAGTCCTATCCCGAAAAATATATAACCCATTTGAGCAACTGAAGAATAAGCAATAATTCTTTTTAATTCCTTTTGCATAATAGCAAAAACTGATCCCATAATCATTCCTGCGCTACCCAATATTAAAATCAAATCAAGTACTGGAAATTCTCCTATTATTTCAAATCCAAAAATTCTATACAGAACCTTTATTAAAAGAAAAATATATCCCTTTAATACTAAGGCTGATAAAATTGCCGAAGATGACGTTGGAGCGCTAGAATGTGCATCTGGAAGCCATGAATGCAGTGGAAACATAGCACTTTTAACTCCTAATCCAATTGTAAAAAGACCTAGAATTATTAATATAGCATCCGGATATTCCATATAGGTATCTAAAAGTACATTATGCATACTAGTCATATTCAAATGTCCTGTAATTGAATATAAATACGCAATTCCCATAAGTACAAGTCCTGAACCCAATATGCTCATAATAAGATATTTAAGCGTAGCTTTTATTGTTTCTTTTTTATCCTTAACCACGATTATTCCACAAGAAGCTAATGTACCAATCTCAATAAATACATAAGCATTAAAAAGATCATTAGTATAAACTAATCCTAGAAGTGACCCTACTAGTATATTAATTAATAAATAATATAGTGCTATTCTATTTTCTTTTATATCATGGTCTATGCTATAAAGCGAATACCATATAATCATTAATGCAACAAAACAAAACACTAACGCCAATAACACTTCGCTATTACCTATGAAAAATTCAATCCCGTAAGGCGCATCAAAATGCCCTACCCTATAAAAATATGATCCATTATTTACT